>CALMMX010000252.1 GCA_937868545.1 uncultured Bacteroidota bacterium | reverse complement strand
GTGTTTTTTAAAAATGTCTTTCTTTACTTCTGATGTTAAATACATGTTATTCTTCTTTTATTGTTATCTATAAATAGGGTTACAAATATAATGAATTTTGTAATACCTACAAGTTTTATGATTTATTTATCGTTATTTTTTTTAATATTTCCTGCAAAAATGACCATAACCTCAACAATTAGTTAGAGATTACAATTTTTTTAGTTACAGTTTCTCCTGATTTTAGCTTACAATTCACAAAATACAAGCCATCATTCAAGTTATTTAAATTAATGTTATACAAGTTAGAGCCAACATTATCAATACTTCCATACTGAACTTCTTTTCCAGCAACATCTAAAATTGTATAATTAAGCGATGTAAGTTCATTTAAATCAAGCAAAAGACTTAATGTATTTTTGGCTGGATTAGGAAATAATTGAAAATCGAAATTTGATTTTTTTACCTCAGCAACAGGCAAAAAGAAACCTACAGTAAAGCGTTCTTGAATTTGGCAACCAAAATCGCCATTAAATGTTTTTAAAATTGTTGGAGAGGTAGCCGATTGAAATCTAATGGTTCCAATACCAGGATTTACCGAATAATATGGATAAACCCACCAATTAATACCATCACAGCCATCATCATCCATAGTAAAGGTATAACAACCATTTGGTAAACTAACTGTATCTACATACAAACCAACCGAAGCTGTACTTGTAGCATATTGATTATTAATTCTACTTTTTACAATAGTACCAGCATCGTTAGTTATTTTCCAGTTGGTTTCGCTATAAATTCCATTAATTGCACTAACCGATTTATTAGTTTTAAAATATACTACAAATTTATTTGGGTAAGATTTAACATCAACAAATTTAGAAGTATAAACATTATTAAATAAATTTTGGTCGCCAGTTACACCGTTAACTTTAGCAATAGCTACTTCAAAAATATTTGATTCATTCCCATTAAAAACCGTAACACTTGAACCCAAATCAATGACTGTATCTTTTAAAAAGCTCAAATTACCTATAAAAGTATATGTACTCACTGCCCCACCTTTTAAATTATAATTAATAACCACACTAGTAATTGGTGTTGTACCTGTATTTTTAATTTTTATTTTAGGATTAGAACAAATATTATTTGAACGGAAATAATTAGCATCATCGGTTGGCGCAAGAATATCTTCAATTGACGCATCAAGTGAAAAATTTGGTGCGGCGTATGTAATTAACTGAGAAACTATGTTATACCCCCCAGCATTTGTAGGTGTTGGAGTAGTATATAGCTCCATATTAATATCTGTAGTAAAAGTTGATGATGGTGAAGTATATGAAGTTATATCATGTACAATTGGTTTAACTTGTTTACCAGGACACCAATTAGCTCTTTCATAAAGCCAAGTTCCAGTTTGAGGAAAAATATCATTTATTCCACAATCATTTCTCCATAATTGTTTTTGCGAAATTTGAGTACCATTAAGCATTAAATCATAGTATTTACTACAAAATTCGCCACATCCATTATCATCAGAGCCGTGTCCGCTAATAGTGTTTTTCACAAAAGCTTTTGCTGCTGGCGCATTGTAAACAAAAGATTTAGGTATTAAATGATTTTCGATTGGATTAGTAGTTAAACCATAATTAAAATATCCATCGTAAATATTTTTAACACCTAACGAATTCATTGGAGGAGTACCTTCAATCATTTCTAACTTTAAAGTTAATGTAAAACCCCATGAATAACCATCATATTTATATCTAAAATCTAAATTACCGTTTAGTAAAGATGAATAATCTGTAACATCAATTATATAATCATGTTTACGATTTGTAGCTAACCAATCGGTTGCATAGGGTGTAATTACCCTCGCAATTTCAACAGTATCTGAAGTTGGAGGCTTTATATACACTTGTGTAGTGTAATCCCAAGAACCACAATAAGTAGTACCAGAAGGACAGGCATATCTACCCAAAATATAATGCAATCTTATTTTACGATAAGTTTTACCAGTTGGAAGAACTGCGGTGGTATCATAGTTACCATAATACGTTATTTTACGAGTATTATAAATAGTTACCCATGTGGTATCTCCTACTGCAGCTGTAGCATCTTGAAAAGACACCAAAAATAAAGCTAGTGCGATTAAATTTCTCATTTTAACTAAATTGTTTTAGCAAATGTACAAAAGATTAATTAAATAATAAAACTTAATTACTCTTTTATAGTATTCTTAATTAAAAAGCACTGAGAACAAAACTTAGTAAAATAAAATTTTATAAGAATAGTAGTTATAGTTATTTTCAAATACTCTTATAAAATAAACTCCTTTACTATAATTTGAAATATTTACTTTTAATTTCTGTAATAATGAATCTTGCTTAATTAACTGCCCCATAGAATTGTATATTTCTATTTTACCATCTTTTAATTCAGAAGTTGAAGTAATAGTAAATTCACCACTGTTTGGGTTTGGATAAATTTGAATTCCAGCATTTGATAATTCTGATTCTTCAATTCCTACACATGCATTAACAACAATAACTCTGCTAGCAGTATTTGAACATCCATTACTATTTGTAATTGTGTAATAAACTGTTTGATTTCCTGTACCAGTAACACTTGAATTAAATACACTTCCTAAAACACCTGTACCTCCAAATAAACCACCGCTTGGCGAACCTGTTAAGTTTACTAAATCACCTACACATATTGGTTGATAGCTTCCTATTGTAACACTTGGTACAGTATCAATTACAAGTGTTTTAGTTCCTACTGAGATACATCCTCCTGAAACAATTTGAACTGAAACAGTTGCAATACCTGTTGTAGTTGCTCCTACATTTACATTTGATAAATTTGTTGGTCCTGAAATTGACCCATTTACAATTCCCCAATTGTAGGTTGCCCCTGGTATACTGCTCACTCCGTAATTATTTAAAAAGGGACTACCTTTACATATAACTGTTGGGCCTGTGATAGCAGTTGTACTAGATAAAACAGTAATGTTTTTTATAACTGTATTTAATGAATATGTGCCTAAACTTAATGTCATTTTTACTGTAAAAGAACCTGTTGTGGAATATGTATGATTAGCAACTAAACCAGTGCCTGTTGTTCCATCTCCAAAATTCCAATTGACATTATACACTTGCCAACAGCTGTCAACAATAAATTTAAAGGTATTACAAGTAGTTTGTGTATACATGTAATCATTGGCGATTTCTGGTTTTGGATCAGCATCTATGAAATTGCAATGTCCACCAACATAAGGATTAATTAAAGAAGGCCATGAAGGAAAAGTAAGACCTGCATATATGTATGCGGCGCTAGTTATACTATTAGGGTTAATAATTTTGCCTAACTGCCTATCTGAAACACCATAATGAGATATATAAATATTATTATCTGGGCCTAAAGCCATACCACTTAAATTACTACCAATTGGAACACTAAATGAATTTACTATAGCCAATGTGGAAACATTAATTTGATAAACAAAGCTATTAGATGTTGAACCATAATTTACAACATAGGCTAAACTATCGTTTGGACTAAAAATTGCACCATACCTAAATCCCATTATTGGGCTAATAACACCAACACCAAAAGGCAATTTATTAGAAATTTTACCTGTAGTAGAATTAAAATCATAAAAATATCCCAAGTTTGATTCGGAATTTGTACTTCCATGTATTAATTTATTACCTTTTTTATTGGTCTTTAACTGACCAATGTAAACTTCTGCCATACCAGTACTAATTACAACTTTATCAATTTTACTTGGACCAGCTTCTGTTATGAGCAATGAATAACCTCTATCTGGATTTGGAGCAGAAAAATAGGGTCTGCAAATCAACCAATAATCAATGCCATTACAATGTGGGACAACAGTTATAGGTTCTGCAAATTGTGATGGTAATAAAGGATTTCTAAATCCTCTTCTTGAAGTAAGTGTTTTTGAATTAAGATCATAAATCACATAATAGATTGAATCATTAAACATTGTATTATGTGCAGATGAAATAATAATATATTTAGTAGAATCTTTTGGATATGGAACTGCTATAACACCAGAAGAAGTTGGTCCTCCTGAACTTGTAGAAGTATTAACTGGAAAAATAGGGTAATCAATATTTCTTTTAATATGGTTATTATCCCATAAATCCATACAATTGGTATAAAACAATAAATTACCTTTATTATCACTCATACTTACAGTTGCTTCATAACCCATGGTAATTGTAGAATGTGTAAGGGCTGATGTTCCAACTGTAGCAACCGAAGTACTAAAATCAACCTCAGCATAATTACTAAAAAACCAATGAGATCGATTTAATTTAGTAGAATCCAAAATGCAATTTGCGACCTTAACTAAAAAACTATCTTTAGCTGTTAATGTTCCATCGCTTATAGTTAAAACTGCCCAATATAAACCTGGTGCAGTATAAGTTACACTTACACTTGGTGTTGTAGCTGTTGATGGGCTTGCCCCTGCCATTAACCAATTACGGGATGTTGCAGAACTTCCTAGTGTTGGATTTGACAACGTAAATGATGTGCCTGCACAAATACCATTTGTGTTAGCGTTTATATCCGTAATTAAAAAAGGTGCAATGCAACCACCAGTTCCTATAATGCCTGTTGATGATAAATTACTTGTTTGCCATAAATTTAATCTCATTCCTCCTAATGTTGCCCACATTCGTTGTGCTTGATTCATGGTAAATGTATTCATGCAATCATCATCGGCATAACTCATGTAACTATTTATCATATCTAAGGTTGTTGTTCCTGTTGTGTATGTTGCACTACAAGTATTTGGGATTGGAACACCACAACTAATATTTTGGGTGGTACATGGTTCAGTATCGCAAATACCATCTCCATTTAAATCACAAGCATCTGAAGCCGATCCAGCTGCATTGGCTCCTGCACAACCTCCTTGAAAAATATGATATAAATTTAAGTAATGGCCAACTTCGTGGGCTAGTACTTTTCCCTGTTGTAATCCAAAACCTAATGTATAAGAACTTCCTGTTGAATTATCTCCAATTATATCTGAACGCATGACAACTCCATCTAATGGATACACACTCATAATTGGCTTTGGAGCATAACCCATTACAGTTCCACTTCCTCCTCCACCAATATCTGCCACTACCCAAATATTTAAATAATCTGTAAATGGAAAATGTGCTAATGTTGGGTGTGTTAAGCCTAATAAAGACGTTGCACTTGCAGTAGTAATATCATGATGTGTTAAGGCATTATCTGAATAACGCATTACCCCATTTTCTATACCTCCAGGACCTGTATAAAAACTAACTGATGAGGGCTTTGCTATTTTTGCTAAACAAAATTGAATATTTGTGTTTTGCGCATAGCTTGGGTGTGTTTGTCCATTGTAGGTTGGATAAGTTTTACCAAAAGCGGCATTTAATGCATTTACCTGTGATACTATTTGACTATAAGATATATTTGTACCTACTCCATATGCATCACTACTTAAATGAACCACATGAAATACAACTGGGATTACATAGTTAATTGATGCAGTTGTTGTTCGAGCAGATGCACTTGAACCATAATGTGAATCAATATAATTCTTAATTTGTTGATTATTTCTTTTTTCAATCTCTTCAAAATCGCGAATATGCGTTTTTTGAAAATTATTAAAAATGTCATCCCCACATGCTGTTTGTGATTTTAAGGATGTTAAAAATAAAAATGTAAAAAATGTAAAATATATAAACTTCATAAAATGTGTTTTAATTCATTTAAAATTAGCCAAAACAAAATTGTATTCAACTAATCTTACTCAATAAAATGCACAGTTTAATAAGTAAATCATTCAATCTATCACTATTTTTTACAAATAAAAATACTAATTAGATTTAGCCAGCCCAACCTTCTCTGTCTAAACTTCGGTATTGAATTGCTTCAGCTATATGATTTGTTTCTATGTTTATAGAATTATCTAAATCGGCAATTGTACGTGCAACTTTTAAAATGCGATCATATGCTCTTGCAGATAACCCCAAGCGTTCCATAGCTGTTTTAAGTAAAGAATTACTTGCTTCACTTAAATTACAATACGTTTTCAAATCATTACTTCTCATTTGAGCATTAGAATATATTCCCTCAGATTCCTTATACCTCTCTGTTTGTATTTTTCTAGCTGCAATTACTCTTTTCCTTATTTCCGAACTAGTTTCGCTGCTTTTAACTTTACTTAATTCACTAAAAGGTACAGGGGTTACCTCAACATGCAAATCAATTCTATCCAATAATGGACCTGAAATTTTATTTAAATATTTTTGAACTACACCTGGGGCACAAACACACTCTTTTTCTGGATGATTATAATACCCACACGGGCAGGGATTCATACTTGCCATTAACATAAAGCTAGCAGGATATTCTACACTAAAGCGAGCTCTAGAAATTGCAACAACTCTATCTTCTAATGGTTGTCGCATTACTTCTAAAACTGTACGTTTAAATTCAGGCAATTCATCTAAAAACAAGACTCCATTATGTGCTAATGAAATTTCCCCCGGCTGTGCATTCATTCCTCCACCAACTAAGGCAACATCAGATATTGTATGGTGTGGACTTCTAAAAGGTCTTTTTGTAATTAAACCAACGGATTTACCTGTTCTACCAGCTACACTATGTATTTTGGTAGTTTCAAGAGCTTCATCTAAAGTTAGAGGTGGTAATATAGATGGCATTCGTTTACTTAGCATTGTTTTACCTGCACCTGGTGGCCCAATTAAAATAACGTTATGCCCACCTGCAGCTGCAATTTCTAAGGCACGTTTTATATTCTCTTGACCTTTTACATCACAAAAATCAAATTCATTTTCTTCAAGCTTGGTTGCAAACTCATCTTCAATATTTATTGTTGTTTTTTCTAAAACTAATTTTTCGTTAAAAAAATCAATAACTTGTTTAATAGTTGAAACACCATAAACATCAATACCGTCAACTACTGCTGCTTCTTTTGCATTAAAATCTGGTAATATAATTCCTTTAAATCCTTCTTGTTTTGCTTTAATAGCAATTGGTAAGGTGCCTTTGATTGGTCGGAGTTCTCCATCAAGACTTAATTCTCCCATAATAATATATTGGCCCACTTTTTCTGAAAAAATTTGTTCAGAAGCTGCTAAAATGCCAACTGCTATTGTTAGGTCATAAGCAGAACCTTCTTTTCTAATATCGGCGGGTGCCATATTTACTGTGATTTGCTTTCCAGGAATTTTTAATCCATTATTTTTCAAAGCTGCATCTATTCTTTGATGACTTTCTTTAACTGCACTATCAGGCAATCCAACTAAAAAGAAATTAATTCCTTGTGAAATATTAACCTCAACAGTAACTGTTGTTGCATTAATACCTTGTACGGCACTCCCAAACGTTTTAACTAACATACTATTTTTTTGGGAACAAAATTACTACGTTTTATACTATTTGATTGCTACAAATAATAGCAAAAAAAATGCCTCAATAAATCGAGGCATTTAATTAAATATTGAAATTAAATTATTGAATAATTAATTTCTTAGTTATTTTTTCGTTTTTATATGTTAAATCAACAAAATAAATACCGCTACTTATTTTTGCATCATCAACAGTAATTGCGTTAAACCCATTAACAATATCAAGTGGTTTAGAATAAACTATTCTACCAGTTACATCTCTAATTGACATTGAAAATTTTTCGGCAACCTTAGCATCAATTAATAAATAGAAAGAGTTAACTGCTGGATTTGGAGCTAAAACATACTCAAATTGTGTTGCTACATTTTCTTTAAGACCAACTGCAACATAACATGGAGCATTAACACCAGTTGTGTATGTTGGAGCAGAAATATAAGTCATATTACTGAAATCAATATAACAAGCATAACGCATACTATCAATAAATGGATTACGATTACCTTGTAAAGAATCTAAAAAGTCGTTACGAGCAATTTCATAAGAATCAGGAGGATCTTGATAATGCCATTTTTTTAATAAATTTTGATCTTGGCCATAACCTATTGTGCCAGAAATAGGATTTTTAAATTTCCAATTTTGAGCTACACCAAAAGCATTATTTTGACCATTATACGCAGTAGCCATATACATTACAGCTCTTGCAAAATCCCCTTTATGACTAGCACGAGGTTCAAATACACTGTTACCTGATGCATTAAGACCCCATTTACAATTCAAATAAGTACCAGTTGAAGTTATAACTTCGCCCATAGGATAATTACTTCTTACTGCATTTACATCATCTTGGTTAGTTGGGAACAAATGATGTTGATCATTATATTCTTTACGCTCCACATTATTTGGCGCTGCACCAGAACCATCAGCAGGATTTGTTGGCATCCATTGGTGACAGTAACTATGCTCACGACTCATATAACCCCAAGCCATTGGTTCAGTATAAATATAATTTTCTCCACTATAAACACAATTTAACACTTTTTGTCCTGCAGTAGTATCTCTAGCTACAAATAATTTAACCATTGTTTCATCATAATTACCATAAAAAATTGAAGTATGTGGGTAAATTTTTGCGCTTAAATCAGTTAAAAAAGTTGGAGCATTTGTATTTAAAGATGTGTATTCGCCTAATGGTTGCATTGTTGCTAAGCTAGTAAAATTACCTGTTAACGGAGCAGTTTGGTTATAATTAGTAAAAGAACCAGAACCATTATAAGTAAAAATAGCTACTTGGTATTGTAAACCAGCATAAACATTACTTATACCAAAGCTATTAGCACTAGTAGAAAAAATAACTTTACTTGAACCTATTGCATCCCCAATTTGATATGCTACACCATCTACTGGAATATCAGTAATTGTTGATGAACCTTGTTTTTTCAAAATTAAATAACCATTTGGTGAACCAGTAGCGGCTGTAAAATTAGCTTTTGCTCTGTAAGATTTTATGCCACTAAATACTAAAGATGTTGCTTGAGTTGTTGGAGCAGTTGCTAAAGTACCACCAATACCATTTAATACAATTGTATATGCACCTTCATCAGAATCATCACTATTAATTGTCATTGTAGCTGTACGAGTACCAGCAACTGAAGGGTTAAAAGATAATGTTAAAGGAATATTAGAAATTGGACTAACACTTACAGGGAAACTAGCTGGAACTGAAACGGAAAAATCACTAGCTGCTGGTCCAGAAAAATTAATTGAAGAAACAGATAACGTATTTATAGAGCCTAAATTTTCAATTGAAAAGTTAACGTTGACAGGTGTTCCAACTGGAGAATTAAATAAAGCAGAAGAACCACCGTTTAAAATAGTAGAGGTTCCTTGTTTTACATTTATTTCTTGAGCCGTAACTGGAGCGGCTGTAATATTAACATCATCTAAACCAACATTATTATTTGGAGATTTACTAGTGAAATTCCAGCGTAAAAAACGAGATGAAGGATTTGGAGTAACTGTATATTGAACATATGCAGTTGAACTTAATGATCCTGCATATGTTTGCAGTGCTGTCCAAGTTGTGCCTCCTACAGATTCTTCAAGTGTAAAAGTACCTAGCCATGCTCCACCTGTATTCCAACCTTTTAAATAATAAGAAACTACTCCCATTGCATCAGCTGTATTTACCATTATATATTCAGTAGATCCAGAAGTCATTGCAGTATTATCAAACTTAGCTGCAGTTCCAGAAACGCCAGTTCCATATGTAAATGTACCACCTATGTTAGTACTCCATCCTGGTTGCATCACAGCAGATGTAAATGCATTAAAATTCTCAGTACTTGGCAATGGAGCTTGAGCAATTGCTCCAAAGCTTAATACCAAAGCAGATACTAGTGTTTTTATTTTTTTCATGATTATTAAATTTTACTTATCAGCAAAGTTACTTGCATAATGCATCTTGAACTTTACATAATTATCACGAAAATTTGTAAAATTCTTACTAATTGAAACATACAATTTGTGCTTCTTCGCGTCTTTTGGC
>CALMMX010000251.1 GCA_937868545.1 uncultured Bacteroidota bacterium | reverse complement strand
ACAAAAAAGCCACCCGACATTGGTGGCTTTTGCTCCCTCTCCTGGGCTCGAACCAGGGACCCCATGATTAACAGTCATGTGCTCTAACCAGCTGAGCTAAGAGGGAATCTTTTCCCATTAAAAGGAGGGCAAATTTAATATATATTTTGCAAAAAACAATATATTTGTAAAAAAAAATTAGAAAAATTTAAAAAAAATAAAATTATGAGTCTTTTAGTTGTAGGTACGGTTGCTTTTGATGCTATAGAAACGCCTTTTGGCAAAACAGATAAAATTGTTGGAGGGGCTGCAAGTTACATTGCTCTAGCGTCTTCGTACTTTTGCAAGGATATTAAATTGGTTTCTGTGGTTGGAGATGATTTTCCAGCAGATTTTTTACAAACTTTAAAAAGTCATGGTTGTGATACGGATGGCTTACAAATTAAAGCTGGCGAAAAATCGTTTTTCTGGAGTGGTCGTTACCATAATGACATGAATTCAAGAGATACCTTAGATACTCAGTTGAATGTTTTAGAAAAATTTGACCCAATTTTACCAGAAAAATACAAGGATGTTGATTTTTTAATGTTAGGTAATTTAATGCCTCTTGTTCAACAAAAAGTATTAGATCAATTAAGCAAACGCCCTAAATTAATTGTATTAGATACAATGAATTTTTGGATGGACATTGCAATGGATGAATTAATGAATACATTAAAACAAATTGATGTTTTAACCATTAACGATTCTGAGGCTCGTCAATTATCTGGCGAATATTCATTAGTTAAAGCAGCTCAAAAAATATTAACTATGGGGCCTAAGGTTTTAGTAATTAAAAAAGGAGAACATGGCGCTTTATTATTTAATAAAGAAGAAGTGTTTTTTGCCCCAGCATTGCCTTTAGAAGAAGTTTTTGATCCAACAGGTGCTGGCGATAGTTTTGCTGGTGGATTTATTGGTTACTTAGCAAAAACGGGTGATATAAGCTTCGAAAACATGAAACGTGCAATTATTTTTGGTTCTGCAATGGCAAGCTTTACTGTTGAAAAATTTGGTACTGAAAGATTAATTGGCTTGTCTCAAAAAGATGTTGAGAATAGAGTACAAGAATTTATTGATTTAGTTCAATTTGATATTTCTTTAGTGTAAACTAATTAATAGTTTTAATAATATACTGGATGCCGTTGAAATCAACGGCATCTTTTATTTTAGCCCCAAGCAAATTTAATCCTAAAGGTGATTTATTTGATATTACATAAATCAATTTTGATTGTAGTTCAATTTTGCCCAATGCCGTAGCTATAAAAAATAAGCCTTTGTTAGTATCAATTAAGCACCCGTTAGTAATAGATAAGTAGGTTTCTTGAAATACTATGCTATTAAAATCCTTTAGTTGATGTTCAATATCTTTTAATTGATTGCCCATTTTTTCTTGTTCTAATTGCATCATGGCTTTAGCTGTTTCATGCTTATCGCCAACAGAGCTTTTAGTTTCGTTATTAGATGATTCACTTAATTCGTGTATCATTTTTTGTAACGAATCAAGTTTTTCGGTTAACTGCGTTTTTACTGAGTGTATTAATTGGGCTTTAAAATCTATCATAAATAAAAAATCAAATGTAATTTTAATTAACAATTTATTGCTGTCTGTTAAAAATTAAATACGTTAAAACAATAACTATAACATATCTTAGACCCTCTAAATTATGGCAAAAACTACAGAAGTTAAGGAAACCCCTTTAATGAAACAATACAATGAAATTAAGGCGAAATATCCTGATGCCATTTTGTTATTTCGTGTAGGTGATTTTTACGAAACTTTTGGAGAGGACGCCATTAAGGCTTCGCAAATTTTAGGAATTACATTAACAAAGCGTGCCAATGGTTCTGCTTCACATATTGAATTGGCTGGTTTCCCTCACCATTCAGTTGATACGTATTTGCCAAAGCTTGTAAGAGCAGGTTATAGGGTTGCTATTTGCGATCAGTTAGAAGATCCTAAACTTACCAAAACTATCGTAAAAAGAGGGATTACAGAGTTAGTAACGCCTGGTGTAACATTTAATGATAAAGTACTTGAGCATAAATCTAATAATTTCTTAGCTAGTATTTATATTCATAAAGATAAAGCGGGGATTTCGTTTTTAGATGTTTCTACGGGTGAATTTTTAATAGCTGAAGGAACGCTTACATATGTAGAAAAACTCATTCAAACATTTAAGCCAAACGAAATATTAGTTGAAAAAAATAATCGTCAAACTTTAATAAATTTAATAGGCGAAAACTTTTATGTATTTGCTTTAGATGATTGGGCTTTCACGCCAGATTTTGGACAAGAATCTTTACTTAAACAATTTGGAACTATTTCCTTAAAGGGTTTTGGTATTGAACAATTGCATCATGCTATTGCTTCTTGTGGCGCATTACTTCATTATTTGGGCGAAACTAAACATGATAAACTACAACACATAACACATATTTCTCGTATTGAAGAAGATCAATATGTTTGGTTAGATAGATTTACTGTTAGAAATTTAGAATTATTTGGTTCAAGTCATGATAATGGAAAGTGTTTAATTGATGTTATTGATAGCTCTGTAACTCCAATGGGATCAAGACTTTTAAAGCGTTGGCTTGCGTTGCCTTTAAAACATGCCGAAACCATTAATGAACGTTTAGAAGTAGTAAGTTATTTTATAGAACATGCTACTAAGCAATCAGAATTAAGAGCGTTATTAAAAGAGATTGGTGATTTAGAACGATTGATTTCTAAAGTAGCTGCAGGTAAAATTAACCCAAGGGAATTAGTACAACTAAAACGCTCTTTAACACTTATAGAATCCACAAAAGCATTAATTCAAGATTGTAATAATAAATCACTTCAAAAAATTAATGATCAATTAAACCCTTGCGTAATTATGCGCAACCGTTTAGAAACCGAACTTAACGAAGAAGCGCCTGTTATACTTGCAAAAGGAAATGTAATAAATAAAGGAGTTAATGCAGAGTTGGATGAGTTAAGAGCAATTGCCTTTTCAGGGAAAGATTATTTATTACAAATTCAACAAAGAGAAATAGAGCGCACTGGAATTTCTTCATTAAAAATTTCTTACAATAACGTATTTGGTTATTATTTAGAAGTAACCAATGTGCATAAAGATAAAGTTCCAAGTGATTGGATTCGTAAGCAAACATTAACCACAGCAGAGCGTTACATTACTCCTGAATTAAAAGTATACGAAGAAAAAATATTAGGTGCCGAAGATAAAATTGCCTTATTAGAACAAACCCTTTACTCTAATTTAGTAAGTGATTTAATAGAATACATTGTACCTATTCAGTTAAATGCCAATTTAATTGCTCGTTTAGATTGTTTAGTTTCTTTTTCGACTTTAGCTGTCGAAAATCAATATGTAAAACCAACTATAAAAGATGATTTTGTTATCAATATTATTGATGGTAGACATCCAGTAATTGAAAAACAATTGCCAATTGATATGGCATATGTTAGCAATTCGGTTTATTTAGATAATGAAACGCAGCAAGTAATGATGATTACGGGGCCAAATATGAGTGGTAAATCTGCTTTATTACGCCAAGTAGCATTAATTACACTAATGGCACAAATAGGTTGTTATGTGCCTGCAAAAAGCGCCGAAATTGGCATTGTAGATAAAATATTTACTCGTGTAGGGGCAAGTGATAATATTTCTTCGGGCGAATCAACATTTATGGTTGAAATGAACGAAACTGCTAGTATTTTAAATAACTTAAGCGAGCGTAGTTTAATATTATTGGATGAAATTGGAAGAGGTACTTCTACCTATGATGGTATTTCTATTGCATGGGCAATTGCCGAATACATTCATTCACAGCCAAAAAATAAGGCAAAGACACTATTTGCAACGCATTACCACGAGTTAAATGAAATGACTACCTATTTCCCTCGTATTAAAAACTATAATGTTTCGGTAAAGGAGGTAAATAATAAAATTATCTTTTTAAGAAAACTGCAAGAAGGTGGAAGCGAACATAGTTTTGGTATACATGTGGCGCGAATGGCCGGTATGCCTAAGCAAGTAGTGGAAAGAGCAAATGAAATATTAAAAAAGTTAGAAAAAGATCATGAGCTTGAATTAACTGAAACGACAAGCGAAGTACGAAACATAGATAACGCCATTAAAACAAAGTCGAAAAGCGATTACCAATTAAGCTTTTTTCAGCTAAATGACCCTGTTTTGGAGCAAGTAAAGGACGAATTATTAAAAACAGACATCAACACATTAACGCCTGTAGAAGCTCTAATGAAGCTAAATGACATTAAAAGATTGCTGGGAGCTTAAATTTTATTAAAAAAAATTTTGTGAAATTAAAAAATCAGTTATCTTTGCACTCCCAATTTGTATAATTGGTTGTTCTTTAAAGATATTTAAGCGAAAGTAGCTCAGTTGGTAGAGCGTAACCTTGCCAAGGTTAAGGTCGCGGGTTCGAGACCCGTCTTTCGCTCAAAA
>CALMMX010000250.1 GCA_937868545.1 uncultured Bacteroidota bacterium | reverse complement strand
GTAAATAACCTTTACACTTTGACCGATTCAGAAATCAATATTATTGGAAAAGAATAGATGGGTGCGCTTGAAAACTACAGTTATTTAACTTCAGAATTGATAGAAATATATACGAAGTATGCTTCAAATATTTTTTAGATAACAATGGTCGAATTTGTAATAGAACCATTGAACTAATTTCGAATATAGAACATCAATATAAAATTACTACTAATCGACTTAAAAAATTACAGAAGTAAAACAACCGGTAATTTCACTATTTACAAGAAGGTGAAGTTACACAGATGCATTTAGATAGTTTTTTTGAAAATCATTTTATGCCAAATAGAATAATTGAATTTGTAATTTTTGATTATCTGTTGAATGAAAAAACTCGTTGAATATTAGATTTGAAGGATTGCATGTACTTGCTACATGGCATCCACTATATAAGGCTTCAAAGATAACTGAGCAACTTCCTTCATAGTTTGAAGTGTGTAGTAATATTTTGGAATCGGACATTAATTTTAAAACTTCGGTGTGAGATATTAGTCCTAATAGTTCAATGTTTTCCTGTAAATCATTGTCATTTATTAATTTTTGAAGTAATTCTTTTTCTACACCATCTCCAGCAATTGCAGTCTTTATTCTTGGATAGCTTTCCTTTATTTTCATTATTATTTCAATAAATAATGTATAGTTTTTTAATGGGATTAAAGATCCTACTCCTAATATATCTATATTTCTATTTTTAGAATTAAATAATGGATAATCATTTTCTGTTATTCCATTATTAATTATATGTTCTGGTTTTACATTATGATTTTTTTCAAATTCTTGTTGTAAGAAATCACTTAATGCAGCAAGTTCACTTGATTTTGCTTTTATTCTTTTAACATATGGATTATCTATTTTCGCATCTTGTCCTTGTAACCATGAAATATGTTTAATGTTATTGCGTCTACAAAATATACTTCCAACTAAAGCACATTCAGTATGAAAAACACTAAATACTCCTATTACATTATAATTTAATTGTATTTTTTTAATTATTCTGTATGCTTTTATCCAAGTAAGTAATCTATGCAGTTTAGATTTGTTTTTGCCACCAATGCAATTTATTTTTACTCCATGCCAATAATAACTATTTGAATTATATGGATATTGAAAAGTTATAATGTTAATACTTTGAGCTGAATAAAGTTTAATGAATGAGACTATTAATTGTTGAATGTGGGGTAAACACGTACTGTCTTCCTCATCTTTAGGGAATCCTGGGGTGAGAATTATAAGTTTTTTTTTCAAAAATTAAAAAAGCATTTTTCCTTTATTAACTACACCTATTACCTTGCCTTTCATAGATTTTCCAATTAAAGGCGAGTTTTTTGAAATTGAGGCGTTATCATTTTCGTTAAATACATATGTATCATCCATCGAAAATATAGTAATATTTGCAGGTGAATTTTCTTTTATTACCTTTGTATTTAAACCAAGAATTGTTTTAGGATTTTTACTGAGAACGTCTACAATTTTTTCAGGATTTATTTTTGGAATAGCGGTGCATATTAAGTTAAAAGCAGTTTGATTTCCTATCATACCGAAATCAGCTAAATCAAATTCCAAGTCTTTACTTTCAGTATCTTGAGGATTATGATCACTAACAACTACATCTATTATTCCGTCTAGAACTCCTTTTTTTAGAGCTTCTATATCTTCTTTGGATCTTAAAGGTGGGTTTACTTTATAATTTGAGTCAAAAGAGTTTAATTCTGAATCGTCAAATAATAAGTTGTAGGCCGCTACTCCACAAGTTATATTTAATTTTTTTGATTTTGCTTTTTTGATAAGTTCTACACTTCCTTTTGTGCTAATTGTAGGAATATGCATTTTTCCACCAGTGTATTCAAGTATTTGAATATTGCGTTGTAGCATTAATTCCTCTGCAATAGCTGGCATGCCTTTTAGTCCTAATTTTGTAGATGCAGATCCTTCGTTCATTTGTCCTCCATGCGAAATAGTAGTATCGTCACAATGTGTAATAATGAAGCTATTAATGTTATTGGTGTATTGTAATGCTCTTAAAATTAGTCCAGCATCTTTTATTGGTTTCTTATAATCACTAAAAGCTACTGCACCACTTTTTTGCATATCATACATTTCAGATAAATCTTTTCCTTCTTGGTTATAGCTAATTGTTCCAATTGGATAAATTTCTGTAATGAAATCTTTGACTTTGTTTTTTACATATTCTATTTGAGCTTTATTATGCAGTGGTGGTTGTGAATTACTCATTAAACAAACTCCTGTAAATCCACCTTTACTAGAGCCTTTTAGTCCTGTTTCAATGGTTTCTTTATGCTCTAAACCTGGGTCACAAAAATTAACTTGCATATCTATCCATCCACTAGAAATAAATAAATTTTTTCCTTCTAGTATTTTGTAATTTTTTTCTGCAGGTATGTTTTTTTTAATTTGTGTTATATTACCTTTTTCAATTAATACATCTACAACTTTGTTGTTATAAGTGCTTTCTTGGTCTATTATGGTAGCTTGTTTTATTAATAAGTTCATGGTCTTAATTATTTTTAAATAAGCGAATGATTAATATTTCAGAGAGTAAAAATAGCAGTGCCAAAATTAAAAACAATTTCCAAAGTTTACTTCCATTGTTTGTTTCTTTTAATGTATTTGTTATTGTGCCCTTATTGCTATCTAAAACAGTTATGTTTTTTAAGTTTAGCTTTTCAATATTGGATGTTAATTCTTCATTAGTTAAAAAATCCATTTGAGATTCATTTCGGTTGTAATTAAATGCTACACTTAAAATTTCTTTATTTTCTTGAGTTATTTTATAATACCCAGCTTCTTTAATTTGGTTTTGAGTATATAAGTTTGTAATGTTATTTAATAATCTTTGCTCAGGAATAATATCAAATTTTGTTTGATCTTTAATAATATGCAATGGTTTATCTTTGTATTGTATATCGTTTTTAATTTCTATATTCTGATTCGCAGTTATTGTATAATATGTTGGTGCTGTTTTAATACTTAAAACTCCAATTTTTATTATTGTAGGCACAAATAATGAGTGTTTAATGTAATTTGTGCTTTCTAACTTACTTGAACTTGAAAATAAATAGATTTTACCATTACCAACATTATATTTAGATAGTAAAGGTCTACCGTTTTGCAACATTATAATTGGTTCAAAAGAATTATTTGTTGTTTGTTTAAAAATGATGTGGTCAAAAACTTTCGGCAAATCCATTCTGCTATCTATTTTTTCAAAAACACCTTCAAATAATCCTTGTTCAAAATTAATACTTTGAGTTGTTGTATTCGTAGTATCAATTCCTATAATTTGAGGTAAATGTAAATGCTGAAATGCAAGATTGTAATCAGTAAATTCTCTATCATTATTTGGAAAAATAATTACGCTTCCACCTGCATTTAATAATTTATCAATTTCAGTTGTTAAACCACTAGAGATAACTTTTAGATTATTTAAGATTAATAAATTAGTTTTAGTAAATAAATTGTAGTCAATTTTTGTTTCTTCATTTTCATTGTAAATAAATAGGCTATCATTATTCATTAATGATTTAAAGTTTCCTCCAGTTTTAGAGTCTGTACCATTTATAACTAATGATTTTATGATGTTTTTCGCATTAAAACAAAAATAGAATTCATCATCAAAAGTTATTGGGTAATCTTCTAGTTTAAGTATGCCATTATTAATGTCATTTTCTTTAACAACAAAGGAAATAGAAACACTTGTTTTACTGTTGGCTTCAACATTAAATGAGTTTAACGAAACTTGTTTATTGTTAATTATTAATTTTATACTTGCGTTTTCAATTGATTTACTGCCATTGTTTTTTATTTCGGCATGTATTGTTTGCAACGTATTGTATTGTTGAATTGGATTTTCAAACCAAATGCTATCAACATATACATTTTTTAATTCAGAAGAAGTTAAAGGAATTAAATGAGAAATTATTGCTGTATCAATATCTGATTTAGAAAAATTGGATATGTTTTTTTGGAAATCACTTAAAATAAATAGTTGTTTGTTTTTTGAATTATTATTTTTTAAAAAGTCTTGTTGGCGTTTAATTACATTCTTTAAATCTTGTGTAACTGGGCAAATTTTTAAATCATTGAGTTGTTCTATAAATTCTTCTTTAGCCAATAAGCGTTGTTGTTTTCCTTCAAATTCATTACTTAATAATTGAAATTTATCACTTGCATTATAAGTATTTGCTATTTCAGTTGCAATTTGTTTTGCATTTTCGAGTAAAGTGCCTTTTTTATTAGTATTTTCCATACTAAAAGAATTATCTATGTAAATGCTTATGATTTTGTTCCCTTGAACAATTTTGTTTTTGGAAGGAATAAAAGGTTGAGCAAATGCAAAAACCAAGCAAGTAATAGCTAAAATTCTTGTGGCTAAAATAAGCCATTCTTTTAATTTTGATTTACTGTCGCTTTCTTGTTTTAATTCCTTTAAAAAATGGACGTTTGTAAATTGTATTTTTTTATATTTCCTGAAATTAAAAAGATGTATGATAATAGGAATTGCAATGGATACTAAACCTATTAAAAATGTTGGAAATAAGAAATTCATCAGAAGTAAAAATAACAAAAAGTCCTGATTAAATATATGTTTAACTCAAAAAATGAGATATGTTTATTTTAATTTAGATAATAGCGTTACATGCCCTGTTTTTATGACATTTATGCCCGACATTGTTTTAATTTCGACTTTATAAACATAAACGCCTTGTTCGCACCAAACGTCTTGTTTTTTGCCATTCCAGCCAATTGAGTTTTTAGAACTTCTAAATATTTGGTCGCCCCATCTATCAAAAATCATTAAATCAATGCTTTCAATGCCATATCCAACAGGTAAAAATACTTCATTGTCTAAATCCCCATTTGGAGTAAAAGCATTAGGAATATAAACATTCCAATCGGTTGTTACTTTAATACAGATGTCATCATATGAACTGCAACCATGTCCATTAGTACCTTTTAAAGTATAGCAAGTTGTTTCTTTTGGAGCAACTTCTACTATTGGACAAAAATTACAAATCAATGGCGTTTGATTTGGAGATAAAAAACCTACATCCACGTCTCCTGTTCCATTTAAAACATAAGATTCATCAATGTTTATGGTTGTATCAACACCTGCATAAACATATGGCAATGGATTTACTACAATTTCTATTGTTGATGAATTTGCACATAAACCTGATTGAATTGCTGTTAATGTATAAATTGTTGTTAACGAAGGGCTTGCAGTAGTTATTGCACTGTGAGGATTGCTGATTCCGCTATTTGGAGTCCAAGTATAGGTATTTCCTCCTGAAGCAGTAATTGATTTAGAACCCCCTAAACAAATACTGTCATTTTTTGAAATAGTAATTGTGGTTTGAGGAGTAATTAATAAAGTTACAGTTTGAGAGGACGTACATAATAATGTTCCATCAGTATTTGTACCTGTTACAGAATAAGTAGTGGGGCTTATTGGACTAACTGTTGCTGTTCCTCCAATCATTGCACCTGGTGACCATGTGTATGTCATAGCACCACTAGCTGTTAATGTAGCGGTTTGGCCTACACAAATGTTGGTTGGAAGTGCATTAGCATTTATTGTAGGAGTAGATATTACATTTACAATGGATGTGGCAGTATTAGTACAACCAGATACAGAAGTTCCTAATAGTGTATAGGTAGTAGTAAGAATTGGATTTGCATTTACATTAATTCCAGTTGTTGAAGTTAAACTGCTACCTGGAAACCAAGTGTAAGTACTAGCTCCACTGGCTGTTAGAAGAGCATTTGAGGAAGAACATATTGTTGCACTGTTTACAGTTACAGTTGGAATTGGTATAACACTAACTGTTAATGTTGAACTATTAATACAACCATTAAGGTCAGTCCCACTTACTGTGTAATTTTGTGTTGCTATAGGATTTCCTGTTACTGTTGAGCCTGTTGTAGAATTTAAGCCAGATGTCCAACTATATGTCAATGCGCCTCCTGCAACTAATATTGCAGTTTGTTGTCCAAGGCAAATTGTAGAGCTATTCACTGTAATTGTTGGGAGTGCATTAACTAAAATACTAGTTGTTGTAGTTCCTATACATCCATTTAAGTCTGTACCGGTTAATGTGTAATTTTGTGTGGTAAGTGGTGTTCCCGTTACTGTTGCTCCAGTTGAGGCGCTTAAACCTGCACTCCAAGTATAGGTGGAAGCTCCACTTGCATTTAATGTGGCTGTTTGTAAACCTACACAAATAGTTGAATTATTTACAGATAAAACAGGAAGAGCATTTACTGTAATAGCAGCTGTATAAGTATTAAAACAGCCATTTAAATCAATACCAGTAAGTGTATAATTTTCTGTAGAACTTGGTGTTCCTGTAACAACTGTAGCACTTGTTGAACTTAAACCTGCACTCCATGTGTAGCTATTTGCTCCACTTGCGGTTAAGGTGGCTGTTTGCTGTCCTAAGCAAATAGTTGAATTGTTTGAAGATACAATTGGTAATGAATTTACTAGTACACTTAATGTGTTGGTATTTACACATCCATTTATATCAGAACCAGTAACTGTATAATTTTGAGTAACTGCTGGAGTTCCTGTAACACTTGTGCCAACAGTTGAACTTAATCCTGGGCTCCAAGTGTATGAAGTTGCACCGTTAGCAATTAAAGTTGCAGTTTGTTGTCCTAAGCAAATTGTAGAGCTATTAACTGTTACTGTTGGATTTGGATTAACTGCTATTGTGCCAGTTATTGTTGCAGTACAAGCATTTGTTGCAGTTACAAACAGAGAGGTAGTGTATGTCCCAGATGATGTAAAAACGAAACTTGGATTCTGTGTAACATTATCAATAACACCGTCATTTGTAAAATCCCAATTCCAAGTTGTAATAGAAAAGGAACTAGGAGCAATTGGAGTGGATAAATTTGTGAATGTTGTAGAGCTCCCAATACATGCATTGTTTGCCGTGAAAGAAGCATTTGGTATTGTTAAATTATTTGTGATATAAACTGTATCAACACTTTGTTTAGGGTTACCACAATAACTATCTTTAATAGTTACCCAGTACTTCCCGGGTGCAAGCGCTGTTATTGAAGTTGTTGTAGCTCCTGTATTCCATAAATAGGTGTAGGGTGCAACTCCATTTGTAACTGATGTAACTGCGGCAATACCATTAAATGGAGCAACGCATCTTGTATTAGCAACAGTGGAAGTGGTTACAGTTAATTTGCAATTGGTACCAAAATCTAACTCATTTACAAAACCATTACCTGTTGCTAAAATATGACTATTATACAAACATAAATCATAAACTTGAGCTGGTGTAGCTAAAGTACTTATTATATTTAAATTTGTATCTAATCTTACTACACCAGTTTGTGTTCCAACAAATAAATTAAAACATGGGTCAATAACAATTCCACTATTTGCTAATGGGCTACCTCCTGGAATTACTATACTAGCAACTGCAGCGCCATTACTTTGTCTCCTTTTAAAAAGTGTTTGGCCTTCATATGTATATACATTATTATTATCTGCAGTAATTGCATTCATATTTGAATAAAATAATGTTGGGTGATAGGTTACACTATGATAGATACCCGAACCTTCATTTGTATTATAACCACTATTTATTCTATAAACTGAATTTAATAATACATCAAATTTCGTGAAATAATTTGTTGCTGGATTTGATACTCCACCCTGACTGGGTGTTAAGCTATATATTTCACCACTAGGATCAATAAAAAGTGCTCTTGATTCATCACTTGCAGCAGTTGATACTCCAATTACAGCACCTGTTAACGGATCCATATTAACCATTTGTTTGTATCCACCATTTTGTATGTAACCAGATATTCGTAATGCAGAATAATTACAGTTAAATCCTACTCTCCATAATTCTGTTGCACCAGCAGAGCCTGCTAAAATAATATTATAAATTGTAGTTCCAGTAGGGTCGAGTTTAATTATTCTTCCCGCTGGATATCCTTGAACCATAATAACATTGTCATTTTGATCTACAGCAAAATCGCCATATAAAGTTGGAGGAGTGGGTTGTGTACTCCAATCAAAACTCCACAATAAAACGCCAGTGCTAGAAAACTTTTTTAGTACATAAGGACATTGTCCTCCAAATACAAACACATTTCCTGCATTATCTTTTGCTATATCGTAAACTCTGTTATAAGCTGTTAATGCTGGATTAAAGACAACTGGGTCAATAATAACTTCTTTGCTTGAATTATAATTTGGTAAATTAAATTGAATTGTGTTTTTGTTTATGACCCAATTACATTCAATTTTTGTTGAAGTGTTTTTTTCAAAAGCTATAGGTTTTGTTTCAATAAGTGTTTTATTAGAATCTATTTTACAACTAAGTTCATTTTTATCAGTTAATGAAATTGACTCAAAACCATTGTAATTTATTTTAATTGAATTTGGATTTGCAAATGGTTTCAATATAAAATTATATTCAAAACCTCCATTTTCTTTTATTATAT
>CALMMX010000249.1 GCA_937868545.1 uncultured Bacteroidota bacterium | reverse complement strand
AACCAACTTTCACTTATGCCGCAATCATCAATAAACAAAACTTCAAATGTGGTATTTAATTCAGTCATTAATTCATTAATACCATTATATAAAATTGGTAAACTTTCAACACTGTTGAATACAGGAATAATAAATGAATAATTAATTGATTTCATTAAATTTCTATTAAATCTGAACAAATTATATTATTAAATTCAACTACTGCCGAACCTAAAGATAAACCGACTCCAAAGCCCGAAAGTACTAACTTTGAATCAATTATGTTAGAATTAATTTTAGCATAAGTAACAATTGTTAATGGTATAGTTGCACAACTTGTATTTCCAAACTCCTTTAATGAGCTTGGTAATTTGTTCAATGGCACATTTAACTTTGCTCCTATAGATTCGAGAATCAATTTATTAGCTTGATGTAAAACAAAATAATCTAAACTATTTTTATTTAATTCAAAGTTTTGCAATAAACCATCTATATGTGGAGCAACTTTTTTTAAACTAAAATTTAAAACTTCCAAGCCTTTCATTGCTAAGTGAATGCCTTGTCTTTGAATGCCTGGAGCTATTTCACAATAATTGAATGATTCTTCAGATACTTGATTTTTAAAGCCACTATCTGGAACAATTATTGATTCAAAACTTTCACCTTCTGAAGTTATATTAAAATACATTTTCGAAGCTTCCGAATTAAACGAAATGGCTGTTGCAGTCCCACAATCTGAAAAAACAGGCAACAAACTTTTATCTAATGGAGATACCAGTTTTGTAATTGTATCACCCACTAATAATAAGCCTTTTTTTAAGCCACTAGACGACATAAATGATGCTATTAAAGACAAGCCATAAACATAACCTGCACATCCTTGATTTATATCAAATGCAGCGCAAGATTTAGAAAGCCCTAAACGGTGTTGAATATTTAATGCAGTTCCTGGAAGATGAAAATCTGGTGTTTGAGTAACAAAAAACAAACAATCAATCTCATTTTTATTCCAACCTAAATCAATAATTAGCTTATTGGCAGCCTCAATACATAAATCAGATGCACACTGATTATGAACTGAAACCCTCCTGTTTTCAATACCAATTGTGTCAATAAGCTTATTAAGTTCATCTTTTTCAAAATCTTCCAAACTAAAATTAGAAACACTGTTTTTAGGTACAGCAGCAGCAATACCATTAATCTGGATATTAGATATTGAAAAATAAGCCATTAAGAACCCTTTGATTGAATAATATTAAATAATTGCTTTAAACTTTCAGCATTTTTAAAATCTTCAACATCTAAAATTACATTATACTTTCTATCAATTTCATTAACAACAATCATAGTTTGAAGAGAAGACCATTCTTTTAATTGCTTAATATCTGTATTTTCATCAATTTGATTTTGCTCATTTTTTTTAAACAAACCTGAAATTAAATCAATAAAACTTTCTAAATCACTTAATGGCATACTACTATTTGTTATTCGCAATGTTTTAACCAAATATAACGACAATTTTTAAATTAAATTAAATTTTAATAAATCATTCTTTAAAGTTTTTAAATGCTATACATAACTAGTTATAGATTTGAAACCCATATTGCCATAATTTAAATTCTTTTGATTATTTTAGGGAAGTTTAAGAGAAAAAATAAATAATAACATACTAAAGAAAATGTCAATTGAAATCAAATTTAAATTCGCGGTTTTTATTGCCGCATTTATTATGTTTTCAAATACTATAGGACATGACTTTGCCTGGGACGACAGTATTGTAATAACAGAAAATTCGAGGGTACAAAAAGGCCTTTCTGGTATCCCTGATTTATTTATTAAATACAATTCAGATTATAAAGCAGATAAATATGGCTACAGACCAATTGTTTTAACTTCATATGCTTTAGAATATTCCATTTTTAATAAAAATGTGCATCTGATGCATTTAATGAATACATTGTATTATTCACTTTTATGTGTAGTTATTTTTAATGTATTACGTAAACTATTTAATGAATATTCATCTTTAGTACCCTTTTTTATATCAATATTATTTGCCGCACATCCGCTACATACAGAAGTTGTAGCTAATATTAAAAGTAGAGATGAGATTTTTGCAATGTTGTTTGCCTTTTTGTCGCTTAGTCATTTTTTAAATTATTATATTGATAAAAAAGTTAAGCATTTGATTTATGCCATGGTACTATTTTTAATAGCATTTCTATCTAAAGAAAGTTCTATTGTTTTTTTAGTAATAATACCATTATCATTATTATATAAATCAAACTGGAGCAACATAAAAAGTATTGCAAAACCTTTAATAGTTTTACTACCATTATTTATAATTTGTTTTGCAATTGTAAAATATTATACCTCTAGTACATTGGGAACTCATGCAAGTAAAGGAGCAGGTATATATTATGAAGCTGGAATTTTAGGGAATAGTTTTTTTTACACTGATTTATTTTCATCAAAATTGGCTAATGCTTTAGTTTTATTAGCAATTTATTTAAAAAACTTTTTTTATCCTACTCAGTTACTATATTTTTACGGTTACAACCAAATACCAGTTGCTAAATGGACTGATATTTTAGTTATAGTTTCATTAATAATACAAGTTAGTTTATTAGCTTTTGCTTTTATATATCGAAAAAAATATAAAGAAATAAGTTATGGCATTTTATTTTATTTTATTTCTATTTTTATATACTTACATTTAATTAGAACCATAGCTGATACAATGGCTGATCGTTTTATGTTTGTTCCTTCTTTAGGCTTAATTATAATAACCGTATTTAGTTTTGAAAAATTGTTTAAACTCAATTTTAAAACTATCGAAACTCAACACTTTTTTAGTATAAATAAAACTTCACAACCTAATCAGTTGAAATTTACAGCTGTTTTTATTGTAATAACTTTGTTTCTTAGTGTATTAACGTTTAATCGTAATAAAGTATGGAAAAATAATGAAACACTTATTACTCACGACATGCCTTATCTCGAAAACTGTGCTAGAGCTCATAATTATTATGCAGATATTTTTAAAATTAAATTAAATAGTGGATTTAATCAATCAATTGAAACTGAAATGATAAATCATTATAAAAAAAGTATACAATTATCTAATGAAAGTTATTATTCTTTTTTAGGTTTAGGAACATACTATTGTAGTGCGAAAAAATATAGCGAGGGTATCAATGTTTTAAATGATATGCTTCAAAAATTTCCTAATCAAGCTGATCCCCATTTTTACATTGGCGAGGCTTATTATAATATTCATAATTATGAAAAGGCGGTATTTCATTTACAAACCTCATTGAATTTAGCTCCAGAGGTATTAAACACTTACTATTTTTTAGCATTAGCGCTTTCAAAAAATAAAAAATATGATGAGGCAGAGACAATTATTACAAAAGCAAAACAAAAGTTTGGCGAATCGGCAAATATATACGATGCTTTAGGAAATATTTATTTTGATAAAGGAAATATTGACCAATCAACAATATATACATTTGAAATGCTTAAATATGGTGCGAACCCCGAAAGTGTTTATGGAACTGTAATTGGCAGATATCAAATTTTGAAATTAGAAAAACCTGCTACTTTTTACTATAATCAAGCTTTGCAAAACGGTTTATTTAGAAAACAATAAATATATTTTATTACACCTCAAATATTGATTTTCCAAAAAAAACAGTTATATAAATTAAATGAATATATTATCAACATTACATAAAAAAATATTTCAGTTTAAAGATTGTAATAATGGTTTAGTAATACACCTTGGATTATTGGCTTTATATTCTTCATTATTTATCTTAGTTTACTATATACATCTATTAAAAATAGAAGAAGATAGTATAAAAGCCTATCACCAGGTTAAATTAAGTCAGTGTTTAGTAGTAGTAATGATAATTCATTTATTAAGTCTAATCTATTTTCGCTGGCAACAATTTATATTATTAATTAAAGAATATTTTACAGAAAAAGGCTCTCCTTATAACTTAGCTATTTTTCGAATATTGTTTTTTTGTAAACTAGCAGAACATTTCTTTCTTCAAACAAAAAATATAGAAATATCATGGACCTATTTGCCTGATTCGAGTAGGGTAGGTTTGCCATTCATTAGTTGGCTGGTATATCATCTGCCTATTAATCCAGAATTATACTCTTTTTTATCTATAGTAGCGGGTACTTTATGTTTGTTAATTTGTATTGGTTTCTTTACGCGATATGCTATTTTATTATTACTTCCAATAGCCTTTTATGTATTGGGTGTGCCTATGTTTTATGGGAAAATTAGCCATTACCACATTTTGTTATGGGTGCCATTACTGTTTAGTTTAGTCCCAATAGCAGACGTTTGGTCGGTAGATGCATTTATTAGAAAGAAAAGGAAAATAGTTATAAGCGTTGAACCACATTTAAAATATTTCCTTCCCTTTAAAATTTTGTGGCTTCAATTTAGTATTATTTATTGTTTTGCAGGAATTGTAAAATTATGGGATTGTGGTTTAGATTGGGCGTTGAGCGATAGCATGATCAATCAAATGCGTTGGGAGTGGGTGGAACATTATGATAAGGTTCCTTATTTTCGATTAGATAACTACCCAATTTTAGCTAAACTTGGAGGATTAGGAGTTATTTATTTTGAGCTATTATATTTCCTATTAATAATAAAACCTAAAGGTCGTATTTGGGCATTTATAGGAGGATATTCATTACATAAAATTTGCGGTTATTTTATGTATATTGATTTTTATCATTTACGATTGGTTGCATCATCCTACATTAATTGGCAAAAAATAATAAAGTTCATTAAAAATAAATTCGCACCTGTTATAGAACATAATGTAGAATATTCTACTGATTCTCTTATGAAAATTTTGAAGAAAGAAAAATTAAAAATTAGTTTTTTAATAGGTATTATATTTATCAGCATAAATTTTTTATTTAGTTGTTTTAAAATACATTCTTATCCTTTCTCTTCATACCCTACGTATTCTGCAATTATTAAAGGAGAAATACAAATTATAAAAATGGAAGCATATGATTCACATAATAAAAAAATAGATGTGAAATTATTAGGAGAAAAAGCTCAATATCGCTGGGAAAATATACGTCCTCATGAAATGCGAATTGCCGAATTATTTGACAAGAAAGACAGTACTATTTTACAAGCTAAATTAAATGAGTATTGGCAACTATGGTGTAATAATGTAAAAGGCTTAGAAGATGTAAAAAAAATAGATATGTATTTAGAAACTACATCTATAGTTCCTGAAAAACGTAATATTATTTTAAGTCGAGCATACTTAGGCGAAGTATCATTGTAATGCAATAGGCTCAGTTTATTTAAAGAATTTTAAACTCCCTCGATTTGTATGCATATCAATATCTGCTTAAATAACTACTTTATATGCATTTTAATTTTAAACTAAGCATTCTATTGTAATAGAAATTACAAAAAGAGTAGTTTTTAAAATAAAAAACTACTCTTTTTTTTATATTAATACTCTAACATAATATACCCTTTATAAATTGGGGTTTTACCATTATCACCAAAATCCAGAATAATAAAGTAAGTGCCAGCCGGAAGAATTTTCCCATCGGCTTTATCATTAGTTCCTTTCCAATCATTATTGTATCCATTCTTTTCAT
>CALMMX010000248.1 GCA_937868545.1 uncultured Bacteroidota bacterium | reverse complement strand
TAAGCCAATTCGTTTTTTTGGTATCAATATGTTTTTTTAAATCAGAAACATTAATAATGGTGCCATTTGGTTGAATAGCATCAATATTGGCATTATTGTAAATTACAAGTAAAACATCATTAGCTTCATTCTTTTTAATTAAAGTAATTCCAACATCAGACAAACCTTCAATTTTGGTTAGTTTACTAACACTGTTATCATTTTCATCATATTTTGCTAAACCTTGTCCGTTTGAAACGTATACAGTACTTCCAACCTTTGTAACACTATTTGCATAGTTATAGGATAGATGATCGACCCATTGGCCAATTTTAACTTGTGCATTCAGTTTAAACTTTAATGAAAAACTAAGAAGAAAAAAAAATATTAATATGTACTTCATTATACTTTCTATGAAATGTGTTTGTTTTTAACGTTTTAAATTACAAATTATTATTCAAATTGAATAAAAAAACCTAAAAACTACATTAAATTCAAAAAGCACTTCTTTTTTTGAATTTATATGCCAAACCAATAGTAGCAAAATCAATTTTATAACCAAGACCAATTTCGCCGTAAAATGCAATGTTTTTATAAAAATAGTATCTAATAGTGCCCGAAACACCAAATGCAGGTAAAACAGATACTTTTTCTATATCATTTAATACTGTTAAATTATTAATCTCCTTAAAATGATAATATTTAACTCTTGAACCTAAAATAATAGCAGAACACATATCGAGTTTTTTTCTTACAAAAAAAGAATTGTGGTGAGTTACTTTAACAGAAATTAATGAACTACTCCAACTTGAATTTATAGTGTTGCCCGCATCATCCAAATAATGCTTTGTAGCATACCAACTTGATAAATATGGACCAACACCCCAATATGCATTACTGCCTTTAGGAAAAACACAATGGTCGAATCCAATCACTATATATGGCGACCTACGATATTGGATTGTTTCATTTCCAAAATAATTTAAATCCAAATAACGAGATGAGCCTCCAGCTCCGAAATAAAACGTGGTTACATTTTTTCCAAAAGCCAATTTACTGAACAATGTATCCGATTGAGAATATATATTGCTCAATTTAAATAAAATAATAAACCAAAGCTTATTCATCAAACTATAAAGATTTAATTATTTTTTGCAATAAATTCCACTTTTCTTCATTTATATATAAACATGTAAAAATAATTTAAACCAAATTAAAGCACTAATTATTCTTCTACTAAAATAAATCCAAAGTTTTTATTTAATTATCACTTAAAAATTAGCGCCTACAGTAATAAAATATGTTCTTGCATTACCAGGCAATAAACCAGGGCCAGGGTAGCCACCAGCTCTGCGGGTTGAATACTTTTGATCTGTTAAATTATTTACACCAGCTTTAATTAAGTACTTTTCTAAAAAAGTATATGCAAACGATGCATCTATTAATCTATAACCTTGCAATTTACCAATTGTACCTATGTTATTAGCTATTTCTGTATTTGATGCATCAGTATAAACGCTGCCTACATCACTTAATTGAGTTGTAAAACTAAAGCCATTGAGTTTATATGTTAAACCATATCTATGAATGTTTTCAGGTGCATATTCAACTCTTTTATTTTCAATAGACTTTAAAGGGTCAGTTGTAATAGCAGGATTATTCCATTTTGTGTATTTGGCATCTATAAAAGAATTTGAAGCATACATAATCAAATTACCATATTTTGTATTTTTACAAAAAAGAGATAACACATTTATTTCAATGTAAGATTCAATTCCTTTACTTACAGAGGTGCCAATATTAGTTCTAAATAAACTACCACTTTGTGTAACAGCACCAATTCTGTTATTATAATTTAAATAAAATGCAGAAATATCAAACGTTAAAAAGTTTTTTATTTTTCCTCTGTACCCCAAATCTGCATTAAAACCACTTGCGTCTTTTAAATTAGGATCAATAACTTCTGTTGTAGATGAAGGTGTAAGTTCAGAATATGTTACCGGCCTATAGGCTGTGGAGTAATTACCATAAATGTTTGTACGTGAAGTAACCAAAAACTCAGCTCCTATTCCATATAAAAACACATTTCTAATTCTTTTATCATTGTTTAATTGACCATTTGAAGTAGTATTAATAAATCCTTTTACTGTATTTTCAATATACTCGAAACGCATGCCTGGAACAACTTTTAATTTTTTACCTATATAAAATATATTTTCGGCAAAGGCTGCATAATTAGTTGTTGTATAATTTAAAACCCTTCCAAATTCATTTAAACTATTTGTATTTAAATCAAAATCAACACCTGTTGAGCCAACTCCTAGCTGCTTACGAGTAGTGTGTGCACTTTGAAACCTTAAACCACCAGCAATAGTATGTTCCTTTCCTAAAAACTTATATTTGCTAGAAACACGTAATTCACTTCCATAATTTTCGTAATAGTCTCTATCAACTTGGCGGGCATTATATTGAAGTGTTGAAGGGTTAATTGAATCTTTTAAATTTATAGCTTTAAGATAACCAACACTATTTCTTTGTCCAATAACAGCAAACGATTTTAATTGAATGTTTAAAGTCTTAAATATATTATACTTTAAAGTTACAGAAGCTACATTCCATGGAGCACCAAACCAATTTCTTTCTCTAAATGATTGTTGATGATTTGCATTAAATTGACTATCTGTTAAACCACCCGGCTGTTGGCTTTCATAACCAGTTCGAGTATATTCGGCAGTTAAATTTAGCTTACTTGAAATTTTATAATTTAAAGATAAATGCCCAGTAGATGTTGAATACTTACTGTTATCACGCCAGCCATTAGCTGAACGATGATGGAAAAAACCAAAATAAGATACTTTTTTTATTGAGCCGTTTACGGCATTATAACTATTAAATAAACCATAAGAACCAAAAGTTTGATTTGATTCTAAACTAAAGGGTTTATTTACATTTGGTTTTTTAAACTGATAGTTCAACAAGCCTCCAAACTGCGGTCCATATTGTAAAGATGCTGCACCTCTAACAACTTCAATGCTTTCAATAGCTTCAGTTGGAGGAGAATAATATGATTCGGGATACCCAAAAACATCTGGCGAAATATCATAACCATTTTGTCTAACATTAAATTCCCAAGATCTGTTTGGATTTAAACCTCTTGATGCAACACTTGTTTGAATTCCTGATCCGTCACTTTCCCAAATTGAAATTCCTGGGACTTTGGCAAAAATCTGTCTACTATTATTAGTACTTAAATCTGCATTTATTTTTGACAATAAAATAATATCATTTTTCTTTCCTGCATATATAACATTATCTTTTAAATCAGACAATTTATCAGTTCCTCCAAGATTACTTTCATCTTTAATAATAATTTCATTAAAATTCAACACTTTTAACGAATCATTTGTTTGAGCTTTAAAACTTAAGGCGCAACAAGTAGTAAGGGCAATTAAAAAGGGTACTTTATTCATTTTAACATATATAATTAATACACTACAAACATATTAATTAGAATGATTATAAATAATACCGTAGAAGAGGTAGTTTAATATGATATGAATATTAAAGAAATTTAAATGATAACTATTACAAATAAAAAAAATGAAAAATACTAGTAAAAACTAATTAATCCATTGCTCCATTCCTGGGATAAATTTATTTATAACACCTTTGTATATGGCAACGGAAATTACTTTTTTTAGATGATGTTTCTTCTTGTGCAAATTAAACTCTTTAGGAGAAAAGGCAAATTGTAAGTTTGCGCTTATGCGGTCATAATAATCTTGTGAATTATTAATAAAAAGCATTCCATCTTGTTTTATTTCAAACAAAGTTAATTCAATAGTATGCGAGTGTGATACATTATTTACAGTCATTACACCATTTACTTTTAATGTTTTGGCATTATGATTTGCTAGAACCAACAAATTTTCAACATTTAAAGTACCTTTAAAAACTAATCTTGAATCATCTAAATCATCCAACCATTCATCTAATGTATCATTTCCTAATTTAAATTTTTTAAAATCCAAGGTTATAATAATCTCATGGTTTGCTTCATTATAAAAAATAAAAGCAGATTCGCTTAAAGCAAAACATTGTTGGCTATTATAACAACTTCTTACAAAAGCTTGTGATGAATTTATATTTTGGCTGTAAACAACACTGTGAACTAGAATTAAAAAAAACAGTATATTTTTCATGTTTATATAGATTTAATTTTTTCTCTTAATAACGCCCCAAACTCTTCATTAATGTGGCTTATTGGAGTTGCAAACATTAACAAATCTTCGGAATAAAAATGTTCTTTAATTTTCTTTTCAATTTCAGAATAAAGCAAAGCCTTGGTTACAAAAAACAACCGTATGGTTTGTTTATTTTCATTTAATCCATAAATGTTATTAGTATCTATATGCGTTTGCACAGCATACTTATTGCTTACTAGGAATTCAGAAATTGCTTTTGCTTTCTCTTCATTATTTTGAATAATATCAAATAGTATCATAACTTGTAATTTAAATTTCCTTTTAGATAAATAATATTAATTATAGTTTTTATAAATTTTAATTTATACTCTGCGAGTTTTAATTCAGACTCTAACCACTTGTTCTCACGAGAATTTAAAATAAATAATGAGCTCTCTCCATTTGAAAACTTCATTTTTTCAGCCTCTACTAACTGTTTACTATACTTTGCTGTTCTTTCGGCATTTTGTAATTGCAGAGCTAAAATAGTAATTGTTTGTTTTAACCCATTTATTTTAAAATTCAGTTCATTACTCTTATTAGATAATTCTAACTCATTATTTTGCGAATTTATTTTACTCATTTTATAATCATTTAACGAACTTCTTAGAAATAATGGGAAAGAAATATTTGCACCCCACTTATAACTATTAGATGAAAACCCAGGATTTATTTGCGACACGTTATTTGAAAGAAAATTATAGTTAATATTTAACTTAGGTTTTATTAACTCTTTCTTTAATTTATTTTCAATTTCCAATACATTTTGAAAAGATTCATATTTTGATAAAACAGGATTGTTTAAAGAATCTTGATACAAAAATTTTAAATAATTATTTTTGGCTTTTTCAAAATACATATCCAAACTATCGGTAGTATTATATAATAATAAAGTTGAAGACATATTATATTCCTGCCAATTAAATGAAGCTATTTCGTTACTAGCTTTTTGATAATCAATTAAATTACTTTGTAAATCAAGTAATCGAGTTTGATAAAAGATAGAGGCTTCAATTGTATCTATAGAAGCTTTTTCACCTATTTCTGATAATGCTTCAATACCTTTTAATCGTTGATTTGCAATATCCATAAAATAGTTATTAAGCATTAAACTCTTTGCTGAAAATAACCATTCAAAATACTTAGTTGAAGCATCAAATAACAAATTATTTAATTGAACATTTTTCTCGGCATTATAGTAATTTACATATTCTTTTGCTTTTAAAACACTGGCTCTATTATAATCAATTACTAAACCTTGTAATAAACCAACTTCTAAACCAAAATAGGGTAATCCAGAATTAGGCGTATAATTTTCAGGATTAATATTATTGCCCATACCATAATCATAGCCTAATTTTAAATATTGATTTGTAAACAATTGTTGCTTTATTTCACTATTTAAATTACTGTAATAATTTGAACCATTAAAGTATTTATTGCCATAATTGGCATTTAATTTAGGATCATAATTCCCTCTAGCACTTTTATAATTTAATTCACCATAAGTGTTTATGTTTTGTGCTTTTTTTGATAATGGATTATTTTTAAGAACATTATTTATGTATGTATCAAAATTAATTGGCGCATTTTGCCCATAGATACTTAAACAAAAAAGTAAATAAAAACCTATATAATTAAAATGCATCTTACTTATTTTCATTTTTTTTATTTCCTTTAAGTTCTTTACTGTTTATATAAAATTCGGGTGGAAAACCATTTAATTTTCGCCACAACTCATAAAATAATGGCACATTATTTAATAATGCAAATCCTTTAACTCCACTTCCAATTTGTATTGCATTAGGCCATTTTTGAGACGTTGTATTCTTTGCAAGTATTCTAAACTTTCCATTGTCAGATATTGATTTATCAAATGCAACTATTGTGGCGCTGTAAGTTCCATAACTAACTCCTGGCCAACCAGAAAACACAAATGCTGGCCAACCATCAAAAGTTAATTGAACTGTTTGACCTATTTGAATTAAAGGCAAATCAATTGGATTTATATATAATTCTACTACTTGTTCGTTTTGAACAGGAACAATGTTACAAAGTGCAGCACCTTCCTTTAAAATTTCACCCAAACCTTGAATACTCGTTTTTGAAATATATCCATCTTGAGGTGCTAATACATAATAAAATCCTTTTCGCATAGTATAATTGGCCAATTGATTCTGTAATTTAGTAAGAGAGCCTTCTCCTTCATATAAAAAAGACAAAGCAGAAAATTTATCAGATTCGGCTTTCATAATCTTTTCTTGATATTCTTGTTGAATTGAACTCATTTCCATTTCAATATTTAGCAAATCGTTTTTAGAAGATATATACTTATTATCAGCAGAAACTTTCTTTGATAAAGCCTCTTGCACTTTAACTTTCCTATTTTCTAAGTCAGTTTTTGATATAACTCCTTTAGTTAAAAGTTCCTCATATCGTTTAAACTGCTCCTCCGACACTTTATAATTATTATTTGAAGCTCTTGCCTCAATACTATCAGATGAAATTTTTAATTTTGATTGTATTATTTTATTCCTTGCTTGATTAAGTTTTAAAACCAATGCGTTATTTAAAGCGTCAATTTGAGAGTTTACGGCATTTATTTTTTGCTCATAGCTTTCTAAGGTAGTTTCTTTTGCTTTAATTATTTTTTCAGATCTTTGAATAAGTTGAGGATCAACGTATTCATCTTTAATTTCAGAAATAAATGCTATTGTATCATTCTTCTTTACAAAATCACCTTCATTTATATACCACTTTTCTATTCTTCCTGCAATTCGAGTAGTTATTGTTTGCGGTCTGCTAGTTGGATTTAATGTCGAAACTTTTCCATTTGATTCTACATTTTGCGTCCACGGCATAAATAAAACTATAAATCCAATAATAAATAACGCATATACGGAATACTTGATGAATTTTGAATATGAACGATTATAAATTGCAGAAACACTTTTCAAATCATTGGCATCAGGATTTAAAAATGAAAATTCCTCTTTTTCCCCAAAAACACTCTCTATTTTATATAATGCTGTTATAATATCATAACAAGTACTTAAACTACTAACTAGTTTTTCAACAGAGTTAATTACCAATAATATAATGATTTCAGAGGCTACAAACTGCCCAATATTCAGTTCACCAACTTGAACCAAATATGCACCAAAAAATAACAGAACTGCAACAAAAACAATTTTGAATATTATAATGCCTTTATATTGCTTCTCTAAAATTGTGTAATGTTTTTTTCTATTAACAAAATAATCTTCTAACAAAGAATTGGTTTTGTATAAAAAATCATCATTTGCAATTTGATTAATTGAAGATTGTCCTTGAAACCATTCTATCAAATTATATTTTTCATTAGATGTTTTAACGTTAGTTTCCACACCTTTTTTACCATAATATATAATAATCAAATAAAATGAAAATGCGATTAAAACAGTAAAAACCAAAAACCAAGAGCTATATAATGGTAAAAGCAAAATTCCGAATAGGATGCTTATAATTGAAAATGAAAAATCCAATAATATTTTACTAATTCCTTTTTGAAGAGTTACAATCTCGAAATACTTATTTAATTTAAATAAAATTTCAGATGACGGCACAGATTTATTAAGGTAATTACTAATTCTAGATACTAAATTTCCAAATATTTTCTCATATAGTGTTTCATTAATACGCATTTGCCATATTTGAAATAAACCAATAAACATTGTTGCAATTATTGTAACACTACTTAGCAATACCAGTGATGCAGAAAAACTCCCAGCCATTATATAGGTTATTACTCCCTGTATTCCTAGTGGAATGGCTAAATACATTAATCCTTGTAAAATAGCCAATAAATAAATCTTATAAACTATTGCCTTTTCGTTACTTAACCATCTAATTAACAACTTCGATTTTTTCATTTTCCTTTTTTTTACAAAAATAGTAAATATTTTATTAATAATAGTATTACTATCATTAATAAAAGTTAAAATATTATTTACTATATTTGTACTATAAATAAATTATTATGGAATTAGATATAAGAGTCAAAATGAATGACAAATTGTTTTTACGAAACCCAGAGGAAACTTTGTTAGGTAGAAAAATTGTAAAAAATGGTCTTTTACTAATAAATAAAATAGGTTTTGAAGATTTTACTTTTAAAAAATTATCAATTGATGTAGGAACTACAGAAGCCAGCATTTACCGTTATTTTGAAAATAAACACAAGTTTTTAGTTTATTTAATTACCTGGTATTGGGGTTATATTGAATATAAAATTCTGTTTAATCTAAATAATATTACAAATGCCGAGCATAAAATTAAAAGTATTATAAAAATATTGGTTGAGGAGCCAAACAATAAAGGCCTAAGTTCAGATTTTATATTAGAGAAAGATGCTTACCAACTTGTTATGTGGGAAGGATCTAAGGCATACCTAACAAGGAATGTGAATAAAGACAACCAAGATAGATTGTTTAAACCTTATAAAGATTTGTGTGAGCGTATCTCCAAAATCATCAAAGAATACAACCCAAAATACAAATACCCGCATTCATTAGCAAGCACACTCATTGAGACTTCTCATTCTCAAAAATTTTTCATGGAAAATCTTCCAGCTTTAACTGATTTCCACAAAGATAATTACGAAAAAAAAATAATTGAATTTATTGAATCTATTGTTTTTGGGACCTTACATTAACCTAGTTCAATAATTTGTTTTGCATGTTCTTTTGTTTTAACATCAGTAATTACATGCTTAATAATTCCTTTTTCATTTATTACAAAAGTAGTTCTAATAATACCATCGTAAATTCTTCCCATAAACTGTTTTGTTCCCCAAACGTCGTAGGCTTTTATCACTTCCATATTAGTATCAGCAATTAAAGAAAATGGCAATTCGTTTTTTGTAGCAAACTTCGTATGACTTTTTTCATCATCAGCGCTCACTCCTACTACCACATAATTATTTTTATTTAAATATTTATATTCATCTCTCAAACTACATGCTTCCATTGTACAACCTGGTGTACTATCTTTTGGATAAAAATATAAAATTACTGTTTTACCTTTAAAATCAGTTAATGAAAGTTGTTTGCCACTTTGATCATTCCCTTTAAAGATTGGAGCTTTATCCCCTACTTTTAAAGATGTGGAGTGCGCAATAAATTTTGGTTTTATCTCCTTATTATCAATAGATTTAGCCTTTACAGCTATTTTTTTTACAGGAGCTTTAACTTCCTTTTCTTTTTTTGAATTTGTAATTTTTGGAGTAGTAATTTTTGCCATAACTTTAGTTTTATTAGCTAACGAATGAGGGAAGTTTTTGTTTATTTTTTTTGTTTTAAAAAAATCGCACCACTCAGTTAATTTACATTCTTCGCACTTTGGCGAACGTGCAAGGCAAGTATATCTACCATGTAAAATCAACCAATGATGCGCAGTTGCAATATTTTCTTTTGGAATGTGTTTTATTAGTTGTAATTCACTATCCAATGCATTTTTAGCCTTTGTTAAACCCAGGCGATTAGAAACCCTAAAAACATGAGTATCTACAGCCATTGCAGGTTTATCATAAATTACTGAAGCAACAACATTAGCCGTTTTTCTGCCAACACCTGGTAATTTTACTAACTCATTTAATTCACTTGGAATTTTCCCATTAAAATCGGCAAGTAACATTTTAGCCATATTTACTAAATGCTTGGCCTTATTGTTTGGATAACTTACACTTCTTATGTAAGTAAAAATGGTGTCTGAATTAGAAGCTGCCATTGCTTCGGCAGTTGGAAAATCTTTAAATAATTTTGGAGTAACTTGATTTATCCGTTTATCGGTGCATTGTGCAGATAATATAACGGCAACAATTAATTCAAAAGGATTTGAATAATGTAATTCTGTTTCTGCAATTGGAACATTTAACTTGAAATAATTAATTACACCAGTGTATTTGTCTTTTAAGGTCATTTTTTTGCATTTACAATATCAGAAAAACACATTGCATTTTTCTTGATTATTTCTGAATCTACTTTAGGAATAACAAACTCGGCATTTTCTTTAAATATTATGTTTGTAAGGCCATTTTCTCTTAATGTTAGCAAATAATTTGCATTAAGTTCTATTAAAAAATAAGCTGACATTTTATCAATTGGCTCTAATTTTACACTTTTTAAAAAATATTGCTTTTTGTTAGACAATAATAATAATGAACCCGATTGTCCAAAACCCAAATTATCTTTAACAATTAATTTTAAATAGTTTTTTTGTTTGTGTTTTATAAATTGAACTTGATAATTATTTTTTATTACCACTTCTTGAATTTCAACTGCTTGCTTTACTGATACATTTGGCAAAATACATGAATCTGGCTTTAGCAAACTGCATGGCGTTTTTTGTGCAAAACTAATTATGCAAATTATTAATCCTACAAATGTAAAAATGGTTTTCATAATGTTATTATTTAGAAATATGAATTTGAGTGAAACTCATTATTAAATAAAAGTATAAAAAAAACCTGTTAAAAATAAATTAACAGGTTTTAATTTTAATATTAATAATTTTTATTTTGCTGTTTTTAATTTTTCACCCATTGTTTTGGCTCCAGCTTCGTTGCCTGTTAGTAAGTATAATTTTCTTAATGCAAGAACACAAGATCTATCATCTGCTTTTATAGTTAATGCTTGTTCTAAATAAGGTATTGCTTTTTTGAAATATTCTTGAGATTTTGCTTCTAATTCTTTACCCTTAGTTTTTGCTTGTGTAAGAGGTAAATTATTAGCTTGATTTTGTAAAGTGCCACCATAGTTATTATATAAAGCTCCTATATTATACAATGCATTAAAATAACTTTCTTGATTAGCTGGTTTTAAATCAATTGCTTTTTGGTAATGTTCCGCAGCTTTAGTTACTAAATTATCAAAATCGGCAGGCTTAGTTGTGTCTTTACCACTTTTACCTTTAGGATTTGCTAAATTATCATATACATTACCTAAAACTAATTCTAATTGAGGATTGTTCGGTTCTTTTTCTATTGCTGCTTGTAGGTTAGCTAAAGCTTTATCTTGTTGTCCAGCTTGTAAGAATGTTTCAGTTTCTCTGTTCATTAAATACACATCATTTGGATATAATTTACGTCCAGCTTTTAAATATTCGTTTGCACCAAGAGTATCTTTTAAACCTAATTTAGCATCATAAATTGTTTGGTAGTTATATGGAGAAGCAATTTTTTGGTCAATCATTTTTTTATTATAATCAACCATTTTAGTTAAATTCTTAGATTTTTGCGCAGAAATACATGCATTGTAAAAACCTGCTGTATCTTTTTTACCTGTCATTAAAGAATTTAATACCGCTGACTTGTAAAAATACTCTGATGATTTTTCAAAATCTTTTGCTTTGTATTTACCAACTGCAATATTTGAAGATTCAAATTTTAATTGAGCAGCCACATTTGCTAATTTTAAATCATCATCGCTTGGCATATTACCGCCTTTCATAACGTTCATAATATTATCAAAATATTTAGGATCCATTTCTTTTATTTTATCCAAAGCATTTCCAGCTTCTTCAAATTCCAACAATGGAGTAGAACCATAAGCAGCTTCCATACGAGCATTTTTATCAGCTATAGTAGCTTCTAATTTCTTTTGTTCTGCTCTTAAGTTATATTGATACAAATTATACATAATACGACATTTGTACGCATATGTTTTTGCTTGATTTTTAGTTTCATCATTTGCTAAAGCTAAATCAATGTTTTCTTTTGCTTTCATTAAATAAGAAACATCTGGCTTATCTTTTAATGTTGATTCGTAATCGTTTAAAGCTCTCCACGCATTTTGAACTTTATTTTTTTGTGCAACACCTAATAAAGGTAATGCTGCTAGTGCTAATATTTGAATTGTTTTTTTCATGGTAACGAAGTTTCTGTTTTGTGGTTTCTATTATTTCAATTTAAGTACCAATTATTTTATTTTAACGTTTTTTTTAATTTGTAAGAATTAAACCAAAAAGATTTAAGTAACTCACTCAAATCTTTTTGGCTGCTTTTTAATATTATTCTACTTTATCTTCAGACGCATCAGCACCCTCTTTTCCATAATTTTCGGTTGGAGTTTCTGGAGTTGTTGTAGTATCAGTCGTTTCAGTAGTAGTTTCGGCAGTTACTTCAGTTGCAACTTCTTCTTCTTCATGATCAACTTTTGTAATTGCAGCAATACTATCACTGTCTTGTATATTAATTAATCTTACACCTTGTGTTGCTCTTCCCATTACTCTTAAATCAGAAACACACATCCTAATTGTAATACCGTTTTTAGTAATAATCATTAAATCATTAGCATCTGTTACTGATTTAATACCTACCAAATTACCAGTTTTTTCAGTTATATTAATAGTTTTTACACCTTTACCACCACGGTTTGTAATACGGTATTCATCAATATCCGAACGTTTACCATAGCCTTTTTCAGAAACAACTAAAACGTTGGCTTTCATATCATCAATACAAATCATTCCAATAACTTCATTGTTACCACCTTCTTCATCATTTAAGTCAATACCAATTACACCACTTGCATTACGGCCCATTGGACGAACTTTAGCTTCTGGGAAACGGCATACCTTACCTAATTTTGTAGCAATCATAATTTCATTGTTACCATTAGTTAATGCTGCTTCTAATAATACATCTCCTTCACGAATCGTAATAGCATTAATACCATTTGCACGTGGACGAGAATAAGCCTCTACAGATGTTTTCTTAATTATACCATCTTTAGTACATAAAATAATGTAGTTATTATTAATATACTCTTCGTCGTTTAAGTTTTTAATGTTAATAAATGCTTTTACTTTATCATCTGGTGCAATACTAATAATATTTTGAATTGCACGTCCTTTACTTTGTTTATTTCCTTCAGGCACTTCGTATGCTCTAATCCAATAACATTGTCCTTTTTCGGTAAATAATAAAATGTAATTATGAGTAGATGCTATAAACATGTGTTCAACAAAATCTTCATCGCGGGTTGCAGTACCTTTACTACCTCTACCACCACGGTTTTGTGCACGGTATTCAGCTAAATTAGTACGTTTCATGTACCCTAAATGAGATATAGTAATAACTACATCTTCATCAGCAATCATATCTTCAATTTTTAAATCATCGCCAGCGTAAACAATATC
>CALMMX010000247.1 GCA_937868545.1 uncultured Bacteroidota bacterium | reverse complement strand
CGAAAACGACGTTATTATTGATGAAGTATTGGTTACTATTTTTAAAGCTCCCAAAACTTATACTGGCGAAGAAATTGTAGAAATATCTTGCCATGGTTCGGTATTTATACAACAACAAATTTTACAACTATTATACAAACATGGTGCACGCCCTGCGCAAGCTGGTGAGTTTACCCTGCGCGCCTTTTTAAATGGCAAATTAGATTTGAGTCAGGCCGAGGCGGTGGCCGATTTAATTGCGAGTAATTCTGCAACCTCACACCAAGTAGCCATGCAACACATGCGTGGAGGTTTTAGCAGTAAAATTGCAGTATTGAGGGAGAACCTTTTAAATTTTGCTTCATTAATTGAACTTGAATTAGATTTTAGTGAAGAAGATGTGGAGTTTGCCGATAGAACCGATTTAAAAAAATTGATACATACTATTTTAGGAATTATAAATAAATTAGTTTCAAGCTTTGATTTAGGTAATGTTATTAAAAACGGAATTCCTGTGGCTATTGTTGGGAAACCAAATGCAGGAAAATCGACCTTACTAAATATTTTATTAGATGACGATAGAGCCATAGTAAGCGAAATACCAGGCACAACAAGAGATACCATTGAAGATGAAATAATTATTGAAGGCGTTTTATTTAGGTTTATTGATACAGCAGGTATTAGAACCACTACCGATGTTATTGAACAAATTGGCGTAAACAAAGCCTTTGAAGTCATAAAAAAATCTGCCATTATTATTTATTTATTTGATACGCACGAACTGAGTTTAGGCGATTTAGAACTCGAATTATCTTTAATAAAAGAGCATATTGGTACATCGCAATTAATGGTTGTTGGTAATAAAATAGATTTTGAAGTGTTAGCCGATTTAAAAAAGGAATTTGAAAGCATACAAAACATTACATTTATTTCTGCTAAAGAAAAAAATAACATTACCGAATTAAAACAAAAATTAGTATCCTTGTTTGATACGCGTACTGTAAATACTACCGATACCATTGTTACCAATTCGCGCCATGTGAGCTCATTAAACAATGCTAAATTGGCTTTAGAAAAAGTAGAAGAAGGATTAAGTACAAACATACAAAGCGATTTTTTAGCCTTAGATATTCGTTATGCACTTGAAGCCTTAGGCGAAATAACTGGCCAAGTAACCAACGACGATTTACTAGGAAATATTTTTTCTAAGTTTTGTATCGGGAAATAAAACTATTTTTTTTTCAAAGCAAATAAATCTAAGAATAAAGAAAATTTAATTGCCATTGTGTAGCCTAAGCAAATTAGGTTCTTTCACTACCTTAATTTTTAACTAACTCAACTGAGTTGATGAATGATAAAATATACGGCCTAATTGAATACATTAAATCACAATTTTACATACTTACTATTTCACTGATTTTTACCTTCACTATTGTTGCTCTATCTGCAATTATTAAAGGATGAATATGAGCTGATAAAATTTCATCATAATTAATGTCATTCTTCAATTTTAATAATTGAGATTGTAGATAGCTTTTAATTTCAGGAATTGTATTTTTCACTTCCTCTACAATGCTGGTTCTATTATCTATAATGTAAATAATATCTTCAAAATCATGACTAGTTCTGTAATCTTTACCTCTGTTGTTAAATGCTTCAAATTTTGTGGCTAAATAGCAAGGGGCAGCTAATATTTTAATGTCTTCTTCTTTAGCTTTTACTGTCCATAAATTATCAAAACCTAACTTATACCATTTGTTGGCAGGCCCAAATGGGCCATCTTCTGCGGGCATAATATCTATTGGAATATCTTTAAACTTATAAGCGCAAATAGCATGTCCAAAAGGATCTGGATGAAAACCAAGTGAGGCTAATTTTTCTTGTAAGTCCGACCAATTACTTAAATTAACCACATTCAAGGTCATATCAATATCAGCTGTGGGTCTAATTTCATCAGCAGCCAAATCATCGGCATATAAACTTACCACTGCACCACCAACAAAAACCACTTGATCTTTTAAAGCTTTTAAAGCTTGAGCTACTTCGGCTACTACAGCAATATTTATAGTTCTATTCTCCATTAACTATGCGCTTTCTTAATTCTTGAACAGCTATTTCTTTTTCTCTTGCTCTACCAACTCGTATCGCATCAACAAGTGCCAGTAGCTCATATAATTTATCATCTTTTTTTACTGCTTCTACTACCGATGGGTACAAGGGTAAAATACTTTGCCCCCTCACATTACCTTTGGCAGATGGCCACACATAAGGTTCCTTGCTTATTATAGTTGCGTTAAGCGGAGGGGCAGAATGTGCAGTAGCAATGCCACGTACTAAAGCTCCAGGTTGCTGTGGATAAACATAACGAATACCATATTGTAAAAACTCCATTAAGGCAAGCCTGCTTACTTTTTTAGCCGATGCATCTAAAAGTCCTGCGTATTTAGAACGCATGAATGATTTACTAACTTCCGATTGACTAATGTGTAACATTTCTGCCACGTTACTTTGCAGCCATGGAATTTCGCCTAAAGCAATTAGCTTTAATAAAATAACTATATCCAATGGACTTAATGGTTGTTGCTGTTCTTTCATTTGAAATATTCCATATTCGAATATGCAATATTAGTACTTTATTCCTTAATAAACAACACTTTAAATAAAATTATTCCGTATTGGAATATGGAATAATTAAATTTTTTATAACCAAACATCACCCGAATTAAAATAAAAATCAGTTTCGTTGTTTGTACACATACTGTAAATACTACCGATACCATAATTACCAATTCGCACCATGTGAGCTCATTAAACAATGCTAAATTAGCCTCATAAGGTTTTGAATACTTTTGCCTTCAAAAGTATTTTAAG
>CALMMX010000246.1 GCA_937868545.1 uncultured Bacteroidota bacterium | reverse complement strand
CTTTTTTGGTAAAAGAATATACTAAAAATACTTCAGGTAAATTTATAACAAGTGCTTATTTAGAAGATGTTATAAGTGGCGTAAAAACAACATACACAGCTACTTTGGGTAAAGAATTGCATAAATATTTGGCTCCTTTTTTTGCAAAAATGACATTTACTGGTTATACTGTTGTTACTGGGCTAAAAGATGGAGATAAAAACGAAAAAATATTAAGTAATGGCCCTATGTTTTTATTGAAAAAAATTAAAAAATAATTTTCTAAATAATCTTTAATTTTTTTTAAATGAAGGTGTTAAAAGTATTAGTATTTAATGTTTTGTTAATGACAGCTACATTAAATCTAATTTCTCAAAACAATGATACTTTAATTATTAAGTTTAGAAAAGTGCCTATTTCAAATGGATTGAGTATTGAACTTGGAGAGAAAATTAATACATTGAAAAATGCAGTTGTAAAAATTTCTAAAAATAATTATTATTTAAAAAAAGGAACATTTGGTGGAGCTGATTCTATTACTATTTCAACAAATAATAATTTGGATATTATATCTGCATCTTTTTTTTACGATAGTACTTTTACTTATAAGAAACAAATAGAAGTTTTTACTGAATTTTTAGGTAAAGGAAATGAGAATATAAAGAATGAGTTTCAATATCAGACTACATGGGAAGATACATTATCGATTTTTGAAGTAGTATATAATGAAAGTAAAAATGGTCATAATGTATTTTCTATCTTAATTGATAAAGTATCAAAAAAAGATAATTGAGTTGTTTATCTACTAATGTTTCATTAAAATGAAATTCTAATTCTTTCAAAAAAAGCAAAAAAACTACCGTTTGAGGCATTTTTTATGATTAACAAAATCTTAAACATAATTTTATTTAAAACTAACCAAAACATAATATCATGAAAAAAAATCTACTCATTGCTTTTGTTCTATTACATGTAATAGTATCAGCACAGGTTCTAGTTAATTCTCCGCATCCATATTCTTCAAGTACTCCACTTGGTCAAGTGAATTTGTCAGCGGTTTGTCCAACTTTTACATTACCAAATAACTATTGGCGTATTAATGGTAATAGTACCATGGGTTGGTATCAAGATGATGCTATCCACCGTGGATTTAATTTTACACATAATGGTCAAGGTGCTTATAATCCAACTCATAATGTTTCTAATAGTCAGAATTATTACGGTATAAATGTTGCTGATTTAAACAATGATTCTGGTTGGTCATTAAGAGCAAGTGATGGAGTATTGGAGCCTCCTGGTTATACAGGAGCGAAAGTGTGGTTTCAATTTTGGTCGGCAACAGGTATTGATCCTGTGGCTTGTCCTTTACCTGGTGTGGCTTATGTAGCTAGTCCTTGGGATGCAAGTCCTTATTTTCCAAATTTGTTAGCAGCCATTAGGCAGGTTAAAATTCAAAGTAACGACTCTTCCTTAGTTTTAGGAGTTCATGAAAGTAGAGCCCCATTTACTATAACAGCAACCGATACTGTTGCTCATCATGGAATAGTGATGCTCGATATTGAAAAAAATGGAAATGAATTAGCTTGTGGTTGTTTATCATATGTTCAAAGTTGCGTTCCAGCTGTTCCGTCATATTTAAGATATGTTCCTTTAAACGATTTTCATAAAGCACATACTCGCAAATGGGCTAATTTATATTGTAAATGGATAGATAATTATAAACAAGCTGGAGGAACTAAGGCCAAACCAATTGGTTTATGGGCTGAAGGTGGTGTAAGGCCTGCTAGCCATTATTACAGAGTTCCTGGTGATCCTCGCTGGAAACCTTGGGATTCTATTACTGGTCCACATGCTGTAGATTATATGAATAAAGAATGTTTGGATACTGTAAGTTTTACAACAATTAATGATCCTATTACAGAAAAGGTTGATTATATTTTAGTTAATGCATATCAAACAACAACGTACGCAAGTGGCTTAGGTATTAGTAATTATTTAAATGATGTTTTAGCTTCAATAGAATATCTTCAACATTTTTGTCCAACAAAAAAAATTATGACAACTAACTGGGTATTAAAAATGGTTGGAGGTGCTACGCTTGGTGAGAAAATAGACGCTGAACAAGCTGAAGCATTAGCAGTTTTTTCGATGGTGGCAGGTGATGGCCTGCAATTATGGGATCAAGGCCACAACAGTTCTTATAATTATTCAGCAGCAGAACATTATGTAAATGGGTTGTACAGATTATCTGCTCATAATTCAATATTAGGAGATTTAAGTAAAATGAGGTATCGTCCAGAAAATGCATGGGATGTTCATTTAACAAATCCAAGTTACCCTATTAGTAAACCTGTTTGGAGAGCTATTTATAGTCCTGCAACAGATAGTTTATTAGTTGTTGCAACACATCCTGGGCAAAATTGGGGTAGTTCAATATCAATTCCCATTACATATACAATACCTGGAACATCAAGAACATTTAGTCAAAATATTACATTAAATGGTAGAGAAATATTTATTGGAGCTATTAAAATGCCAGGTATGCCTTGTTCAGCTCCATCAGCTCCATCAATAAGTTCAAGTGCAATGTCATTATGTGGTGGTTCAGCAACGTTAACGGCTTCAGGTTGTTCTGGTGGTACTATCAATTGGACAGGAGGAGGAATTGGTACTACAAAAGTTGTAACATCATCTGGCATATACCAAGCATCATGTACTTTAGCCGGATGTACAAGTACGTTAGCATCTATAACAATTTCAGCTGGTATTGCTCCATCTGCTCCAAGTTTGGCGAGTTCATCGGCTCAATCATGTTTGGGTACCAATTATACATTAACAGCTTCAAGTTGCCCAGGAGGTACAATTAAATGGGCTGATGGAACAATTGGTGCAACAAAAGTTGTAACAAGCCCTGGAACATATTTAGCAGAATGTATTATTGGAGGTTGTGTAAGTTCACAAAGTTGGAAAACAGTTGGCACAGAAGTAACTTGTAGTGTTTGTAATAACGGAGCAGGATTGCCTACTGCACCTACAAGTTATGTTGGAAAAATAGAATCGATTGATTGTAATGGAATTTCAGGTTTCGCATTAGATAATACGAACCCTAGCGCAAATTTAAATGTGGATTTGTATATCAATGGATATTATGTAGCAACAACTGCTGCATATGTTACAGTATTAAATCGTACTGATTTAGCATCAACTTATGGTAATCCACTTTATGCAACCAAATCGTTTTATTTTAATGTACAACAAGATCAAATGAATTCGTGGTACCGTAATGGAACTAATTTTAGCTATACAGTTAAATTTAGAAACACAAGTACCACCTTACCTTTTACATCAGGTTTGAGTACAGTATTTAATTGTTCTGGCACAGGAACAGGTTCTTGTTTTTCAACGACAAGTTTAAATAACTTTTCAAATTTTGGAAGTATGCATGTTTATCCAAATCCCGCTAATAATCAAATATCTGTAGTATATCAAAATGGAAATACAGAAGTGGATAAAGTAGTTATTACTAATTTATTAGGACAAACAGTAATAATAACTAAAACCCTAACTAATATCGACATTAAAGAATTAGCTAATGGCAATTATTTTATAAATGTTATAGGTAAAAATAATGAAGTATTAAGCTCTAGTAAATTTATTAAAGAGTGAAAAAACAATTTAAATAAATAAGTATTATAAATAATAAAAAACAGTAATTATGAAAACTATAAGTTTAAAAAAAGTTATTTCATTAGCAAGTTTTGTTTTAGTAAGTGCTGTTGCGGCTGTAAATGCGCAAAACTGGACTTTTATGAAAGGCTATTTAGTGCATGATGCACCTTGGCATTCAACACATCCATTTCCCGCACCTAATAGTGTACATGGACCATCAATGGTTTTTGACGCTTCTTATAAACCATCAGCACGTGAACATTGTGGAGGGGGAATAAAAGGTGGAAATGAAATATGGATGTTTGGTGGAATTAATAACGATGGAGGAATGTCAAGTGATATGTGGGTGTTTGATATTGCTCAAAATAAATGGGCTTGGGTGGAAGATAGAGGGGCAGCACCGAATTATACTGATTTTGGTGTTGAAAGTGCTACAGCACATCCAGGTTTAAGAAGACGAGCTGCCACAGCAATGGATGCAAGTGGTAATATATGGTTATTTGGTGGCGAAGGTTATTCTACAATGGTAAGTGGCTATTCAATTTCAAGAAATGATGTATGGAAGTATAATACAACAACACGCAAATGGACATGGGTTGCAGGTCCTTCTGTTCAAGGTGATCCTGGTAGCTCTACACTTCCATCTGCTCGCCATAGAGTAAGAGGATGGTTTGATAATGCAGGTAATTTTTGGGTTTTTGGTGGTTGTTATGGCCAAGTAATTGACTCTAGAACAGGAGTAGATATAGAGTGGCCAGATCCTTCAGCTTGGGGTTATGAAATAAATGTTGGTTATAATGATTTGTGGAAATTTAATGTTACAACAAAAGTTTGGACTTGCGAAAGCGGAACTCCAAATGCTGGTCGTGCAATTAATAGTCCAAGTGGAAGTTATCCGAGTTCTGTAGGAATGTCAAGTACAACTTACTTACCTAGAGCTAGAGCAGACTATGGTTGGTGGAAAGATAATAGTGATAATTTTTGGTTTTTTGGCGGTTATTCGGGTGAGGCTCACGCTGGTGGTGTTCAATCAAATTGCGATATGTGGAAATACACACCTTCAACCCATGTGTGGACTTTAATGTCTGGTTCCCAATCTACTAATACTCCACAATCTACAACAGACCCTGGTACTTTAGTTGAGCCTTTGTGTTGGCTTGGTAATGATGGTAATCCATGGATGTATAATGGTCAAAGTCAAACAGTTTGGAAATTTAATGCAACTACTAATGTTTGGCAAGCTGTTGATTATAGAACTACTACTTCAGGAGCATCTCCGGTTTCAGCCGGTGAAGGAATTGAAACAACAACAAATTTACCTGGGACTCAAGTTACTACATTTTGCCATGTTAAAACGGCTAATCACGTTTATTTTTTTAATGGATTTGGTAGAGGTACAAATAGTGATGCACCTGGTATTGGATTAACTGGTGCTTTATGGAGATATGGTTTAATACCAGGTTGTACAGTGCCATCAGCCCCATCTATTTCATCAAGTGTAATGAGTTTGTGTACTGGCGGTTCAACAACTTTAACTGCTTCTGGTTGTTCAGGTGGTACTATAAATTGGACAGGTGGAGGAACTGGACCTACAAAAGTTGTAACAAGTCCAGGTACATACCAAGCATCATGTACATTAGCAGGATGCACAAGTACCTTAGCTAATATAGTTATTGCAGCGGGAACAGCACCATCTGCACCTAGTGTAATTACATCTACAGGGACAACCTTATGTTATGGAACTTCAACAACAATAGCTGTTTCTGGTTGTTCAGGAGGAACAGTAAAATGGTCGGATGGAGTAGTAGGAGCTTCAAGAACAATAACAAGTCCAGGAACGTATTTAGCATTATGTGAAGTTGGAGGTTGCCAAAGTTCTCAATCATGGATAACTGTAACATCTAAAATGGCATGTTCAACTTGCACTAGCAGCACTGGTAGTACTCCAGCTCCATCAACATATTTTGGAGATATGGGTACTCCAGATTGTAGCGGTATATATGGATATGCATTAAATAGTGCTAATCCTAATCAAAATTTAGAACTCGATTTATTTATAAATGGATATTATGCAGGAACTACAACTGCATATATATCTATACCTGCAACGTATGATGGAGGTTTAGCAAGTACACATGGCGATACTAAATTTGGGTACAAACACTATTACTTTAATTTGGCATCAGATTCTTGGTACAGAAGTGGTACTACTTACACTTGTCAAATAAGGTATAAAGGCACAAATACGCCATTACCATTATCTTCGGGAGCTACTAATACTTTTAATTGTTCGGGAACTGGTACAGGTTCATGTTATACAACAACAGGTTTATCTACATTATCAAATTTTAGTAGTTTAATTGTTTACCCAAATCCTGCTAATGACCAAATATCTGTTGTTTACCAAAATGGAAGTATAGAGGCTGTTAAAGTTGTAATTATTAATTTATTAGGGCAAACAATAATTACGTCTAAAACCTTTACTAATATTGATATTAAAGACTTAGCAAATGGTAATTATTTTATAAATGTTATTGGAAAAAACAATGAAGTATTGAGTTCTAGTAAATTTGTTAAAGAATAGGTTTAGAACTAATAATTTTCTCATCGCACAAGACACTAATCTTTATAATTATTATATAAATAAAAGATTAGTGTCTTTATTAAATTAATAATATTATGAATTCAAAAAAAACTTTTTATACATTTATAATATTAATTTCTTTTTTTTTGAGTTATTCCCAAACTACTAACCTAATACCTTATGGTTCAAATTGGAAGTACAAGGATGATGGAAGTGATTTAGGGACTTCTTGGCAAAGTATTGTTTATAGTGATGTTTTGTGGAGCTCTGGTAATGGTCAATTTGGTTATGGAGATGGAGATGAATCAACTATTGTTAGTTATGGACCTTCAAGTTCTAATAAATATGTAACTACTTATTTTAGGAAAAATATAAATATTACCTCTAGTTATACTGATTTCGATTTAAATGTAAAAAGAGATGATGGAGTTGTAGTTTATATAAATGGTGTAGAAGTTTTCAGAAATAATATGCCAACGGGTATAATTACATTTACTACACTTTCAACAACTGTTGCTTCAGATGATGGTGGAACAGCTCAAAGTATAACTTTACCTGCATCAGCATTTGTTTTAGGTAATAATTTAATTGCAGTTGAAATTCATCAAGCTGGTGTTTCAAGTTCTGATTTAACTTTTGATTTAGAATTAAATGGTAATTTGGTTCCCTTATTTACTTCTATTGTAAAAGGACCATACCTTCAAAAATCTAGTCCAACATCAATTTTAATAAAGTGGGAAACTTCTTCAAATACAAATAGTAAGGTTAATTTCGGGTTAAGTGCTAGTAGTTTAACTGCCTCTGTGCAAAATACAGTCTCTACTAATAAGCAT
>CALMMX010000245.1 GCA_937868545.1 uncultured Bacteroidota bacterium | reverse complement strand
CAGAGGGGATGGATCAAGAAAAATGCATATAGTTTTCCCAGCACAACTGGTTAATGATAGCTTAAAATTACCAGTTTATTTAACTCAAAGCCATAAACAAAAAATGTTTGAGGCATTTGAGGATACTAAAAAAATGGTCACAAAATATAATCCATTTATTAGTTTGAATTCTGTAAAATAACTAGATTTTTCCTGTTGAAAAAAAAGCTAAAAAAGTTTTGTTTTATCTAATAAAACTGTATCTTGGTCTATTATAATTTGTTACTGTTTTAGAAAGAAAAAAAATTATGCATATAGCAATTGCTGGAAATATTGGGTCGGGTAAAACTACATTAACGTCATTATTAGCTAAACATTATAAATGGACTCCGCATTATGAAGATGCTGATGATAACCCGTATTTAAATGATTTTTATGACGATATGCAACGTTGGTCATTTAATTTGCAAGTGTATTTTTTAAATTCTCGTTTTGGACAAGTTCAAGAAATTCGTTCAGGAAAGCAAAAGGTAGTTCAGGATAGAACGATTTATGAAGATGCTTATATCTTTGCTCCTAATCTTCACGCAATGGGTTTAATGACCACTCGCGATTATGATAATTACTTTAGTTTATTTAAATTAATGGATAGCTTAGTTAAAGCGCCTGATTTAATTATATATTTAAGGGCATCAGTTCCAACATTGGTAAAACATATTCAAAAAAGAGGTAGAGATTACGAAAATTCAATACGTTTAGATTATTTAAAAAGATTAAACGAACGTTATGAAGCATGGATTACTACATATGAAGGTGGAAAATTGCTTATTGTAGATATTGATGAAATTAATTTTTCTGAAAATAAAGAAGATTTTGGGAAAGTTATTAGAATGATTGATGCTGAGGTTAATGGTTTATTTAAATAGTTAATATTGAGTGAGAATTTAAATAGCGAAAAGGAATTTGTTCAAGAACAGTACAAAAAGCTGTTGAATGAAGTAAAGGAGCATGGAAATGTTTTAATTACTCATATTGGCGAATTATCACAAAACGTTATTTCAGTTTTAGAAAGTGAAGTTGAAGAAAAGGTTACTGGTTTAGAATTAGCAAAAGGTCCTGTAAAGAAAATATTTTTTATTAGTGTAGAAACTTTGCAAAATATGCTTATTCATGGGCATAAGGGAAATGCTGGAGAACAACAAAATTTTTTCATTTTATTAAAAACAGATTCTTGTATCAATATTATATCTGCTAATTTGGTTGCTAATGATGCAATTCATACACTTGAAAAGCAAATACATGTAATTAACTCATTTGATGATGAGAAAGCTTTAAAAGCCTATTATTTAGAGCATTTAGAAAGTAATACTATGAGTGATAAGGGCGGTGCTGGATTAGGATTTATTACTATTGCTATGAAAAGTGCTAATAAGCTAAAAACTAAGTTCGAAAAAATTAATGATAATTTTTCTCTGTTTACATTAACTTCAAAAATTAACTTAGATTAATTTAGTCACTTTAAATTTTTCATTTTCTTCCGTTATTAAATTTAAACCAGGCGTTTTCCCTATCTTAATTTCTCCAAATTGATGGTCTATTCCCAAAAATAAAGCACCATTATAGGTTGCCATTTTTAATAAAGTTTCAGTTGTTGTTCCTGGGAAATACTGTTTAATAACGTTTATTTCATCAATAATAGATAATGTTGAATTACTTGCTAAGCTATCTGTACCAAGTGTAATGTTGCAGTTTTTTGATAAGAGTAACTCAATGTTAGGCAATGTATTTTCAATATATAAGTTCGCATTGGGACAAAGACACCAAAATAGTTTTTTATGTAATTGATTTGCATTTTCAATATCCGCCGAATTACTAAATGTGTTATGCACTAATAAAGTATTTACCTCACTATTAAATGATGAAAGGATTGATTGCAAACTTGTTTTTCCAGTGGCATTAAAATAATCAATGTTTAACCCTAATGATTCATAAAGTTTTAAATAGTCACCAGTTTTAGTTTCGAAAAACAAGTTCTCTGCAATACTTTCTTGATTATGAATACTTGTAGGCTTTAAAATAGTTTCACAAAAGTTAGAAATTAAAGTAATTAAATCAGTTGAACTACTGTAAGGAGCATGTGGTGCAAATGAAGTGCTTAGTTTGTTTTCTGAAAACTCATTATATAATTTTAAACCATTATTAAATACTAGCGATGAATTTGAGGGATTTAATCCAATTAGCTCAACAAATGTATGGTAATAAAGCGATGATTTTTTTTTAATTTCAAGAGAGTAATTTGTATTACTTATATCTCCAACGGCTACAATCCCTTGGGTTTTCATATAGGCATCGGCTTCATGCATTGCCAATTCAATACTTTCAATTGATTTAGTATTTCTTTTTTTTATAATATCCAAAGCAAAATTAACAATACCTGTTTTTTGAGGAATTTCATTTTGTAAATGACTCAGTTCTAAATGACAATGTGTATTTATAAAACCAGGAGAAATAATGCCTTTATGTAATTCTAAATGATTTAGTCCAATTTCATTTTTTGAAATAATATCGCAAATTGCATTTGCATCATTTATTACAATTACGGTGTTTTCTGGTAAAAAGCTTAATCCAGAAAAGATATGTGACGCACTAATAAAACGCATAGTGTAAAATTAATATTAATATCAATACTAATTTTATATTAAGTTAATTAATACAAGTAAGAGTTTGTTTTTTACCAATTAAAAGAAAATCAAAAGTAATAAGTACTGCAATTAAAATTATTGTAATAACTTTGGGTTTAGATTATGGAAGTTAAAAAAGACATACGCGCATTAACCTTGCAAGAAATTACTGATTTACTAAAAGCAAAAGGTGAGGCAAAATTTCGTGCGAAACAAATTTATGAATGGCTTTGGCAAAAAACTGCACATAATTTTGATGACATGAGTAACCTTTCAAAGCCTTTGCGCGATTGGTTAAACCAAACCTTTGTAATAAATGCGGTAACAATTTCAGATCAGCAAATTAGTAACGATAAAACCATAAAATGTGCTATGAAATTGCATGATGGCAATGTGGTTGAAAGCGTATTAATTCCTACAAAAACCAGAATGACGGCCTGCATATCTTCGCAAGTAGGGTGTAGTTTAACCTGTAAATTTTGTGCAACTGGAAAATTAAAACGTTTGCGTAATTTAAATGCAGATGAAATTTATGATCAGGTGGCATTGGTTAAAAATTTGGCTGAAACAAAATACAGCCAAGCTCTTACAAATATAGTATATATGGGTATGGGCGAACCTTTACTTAATTATGCAGAAACCATAAGGTCGGTAGATAGAATAACTTCACCTGATGGCTTAAATATGAGTCCTAGTAGAATTACAGTGAGTACTGCGGGTATTGCTAAAATGATAATGAAGCTGGGCGACGATGGCGTTAAATTTAATTTAGCGCTTTCTTTACATGCGGCTAATGATGAAAAACGTAATCATATAATGCCAATTAATGAATCTAATAGTTTAGATAATTTAGAAGAAGCATTGAATTATTTTTATGAAAAAACGGGTTCGCGTGTAACCTTTGAATACATTGTGTTTAAAGATTTTAATGATGGTATACAAGATGCAAAAGAGCTGGCAGATTTTTGCAGAAAAACAACAGCAAAAGTAAATATTATTGAATATAACCCAATTGATGATGGTGAGTTTAAACAAACAACACCAGAACGATTAGATGCCTTTGTGAAGCATTTAGAGGGCAAAGGAGTAATTGTAAATGTTCGCCGAAGCAGAGGTAAAGATATTGATGCAGCTTGCGGACAATTAGTGAATAAAAATAAAAGCGCTAGTCAGGTTTTTAAGTGATTTTTTTTGGAAGTAATATGACCGATTAAGTTTAAAATTTAACCGTTTAAAGGCTAGCTATTTGTTGTCATAGTTATATGTTTTAATTTAGTAAAACAGCAAAACTATGCATGCCATCAAACACATATTAGTAATATTTCTTTTTGCATGTATTTTTGGTATTCCAAAATTTGGTTATGGGCAATTATATAAATCCATGTCAATTGAATATCAAGTAACGCAACGTGGAGGAATAGTTTATTTATCAAATTCATTTATCGGTTGTGGTTCTAATCCTTTAACTTCTGGAGGTACATGCCAAACAGCCGTAAATCAAATGCCACCGTCCTCAATTGGTGCCTATAATAATAATAATTTTCCATCTGGTGTGCCTATAGATATTGATGGAGATCCAACTACAGTGATGTCGTCAAGCGATAGTTTAAGTTTGCCTGCCTGCAGTGAAATTTCTTTTGCAGGCTTGTATTGGATGTCATATTCTTCAATTTTAAATCCCTTAAATGATTCAGTTGCTAAATTTAAATTTGATAATGGTGTATATCAAATTATTAAAGCAGATACTGTTTCAATAGTAAATTTTGGACCACCAAACACCGTTTTATACAGTTGTTTTAAAAATTTAACTACTGAGTTTCAAACAGCAGGTATTAATACACGGTTTACTTTTGCTGATGCTAAATACATTCCAAACCCTGGACTTACTAATGATGCCGGTGGTTGGACAGTAATAATTGTTTATAAAAATAATTTTGAAAAAACTAGGCACTTAACTGTTTTTGATGGATGGGCAAGTATTACAGCGGCACTGCCCATTTTAGATGTACCAGTTACTGGTTTTCAAACACAATCTACTGGAAATTTTGATGTAGAATTTGGTATGGTAACATTTGATGGAGATAGAGGTGCAATTGGTGATGGTGCAGAAATTAAAGGACAAGGATCTGCTACTTTTACACCATTATTTGATGCCATACACGATGCAAATAATGTTTTTAATAGTACAATTTCTAATAATGGAGTATTAACACCATTTAGAATCCCAAGTTTAAATAATACTTTAGGGCATGATGCCAGTATTTTCCGTCCTAATAATTCAACATTTCAGTACTTAGCAAATAATACAAGTTCATTAACCGTTAGGGTAAATACAGGCGGCGAAAATTATAATATTTATGCCATGTCAACGGTAATTGATGCCTTTGAACCGAAAGGATTTATTTCTTTATCATACAGAGATGTGAATGGAGGAGCCGTAAATGCCGGAGACATTATAGAGTATAAAATAAAAACCTTTAATATGGGTGAAGATCAATCTGCAAATACTTATGTAGTTGATACAATTAATCCCAAACTAAATTATATTCCAAACTCAACAAAAATAACCTTTGGTAGTAATTTAGGTCCAAAAACAGATGTGCTGGCAGATGACCAAGTTGATTATAATGCAATAAGCAAACAACTTAAAATTAGAATAGGAGCTGGTGCTAATGCATTTATTGGAGGACTAATTAATGCCTCACCAACTGGCGCGGACAGTACAATTATTACCTACAGTGTAACTGTTTCAAATAATTGTATTGAATTACATTGCGATTCTGTTGTTAGAAGTGAGGCCTTTTTATATGAAACTGGAGCCATTTCTACTCATACTTTTGTTTCTAGTAGTTCGCAATCATATCCAAGTTTAATTCCAGGAATTTGTAGTTTAAATTCAAATCAAACTATTTTAGTAGCAACTGCATCCTGTTTATTGCCAAGTGCAATTAATACATCTCCTATTTGCGAAGGAGGCAATTTTAATTTGGATGTAAATAATTTGCATCCTGCTATTTTGTTTAATTGGACTGGACCTAATGCATTTACCTCTAGTATTCAAAATCCTAGTTTTATCAGTACTTCTACAGTAACAAGTGGTACCTATACTTTAATTGTATCTAGTCCTGGTGTTGCATGTACTTATTCATCTGTTACAACTGCCACTGTAAATCCTTTACCTGTTGTTAATTATAGTTACACACCTGCTTGTTTAAATATGCCTACTGATTTTACTGATTTATCAACAGTATCTTCAGGTACAATAAATACGTGGGCGTGGGATTTTAATAATGATGGCATAGTAGATAATTCAACACAAAACCCTAGTTTTAGTTATACAAGTTTTGGTGCTTCTATTGCTACTTTAACAGTAACAACATTAGCCACTTGCACTAATACTATTAGTTTACCAATTGTTATAAATGCTAATCCAGTTCCAAATTTTTCTGTTGTAAATACATGTATTAATACTCAACCTAATGTATTTGATGCTACAGCTTCCGTTATTAGTGTTGGCACAAACACAGCTTATGCATGGGCTTTTGGCGATGGTTCAAATGCAAGTGGAGTAAACGTGAATCATTCATATGGTTTACCAACGGTTTACAATGTGTCACTCTCTGTTACTTCAGATAGGGGCTGTGTAACAACTATAAGTAAACCAATCGAAATTTATCCTAAACCATCTGTGTCAATTAATAATTCGGTGAGTTGTTTTAATAAAATAACAAATTTTAGTGTAACAACTTTGCCAGGGAGCGGCTCAGTAACTAGTTGGAATTGGGATTTTAATAGTTTTATTGCTACAATTGAAGCAACAGGACAAACAACAAATTTTGTTTTTCCTGCAGCTGGTAGTCAAACCATTGCATTAATTACTGAAACAAATTTTGGATGCAGAGATACCATTAAAAAAGTACTGTATGTTGATTATGTTCCTAGTCCACTTTTTACGGTTGATAATCCAGCTGGTTGCCCTAGTCACTGTGTAACATTTACTGATTTTACCTTACCAATTCCAGCTCCTGGTTTTAATGCAGATTGGAAATGGGTTTTTGGTGATGGTTCTGAAATTCATTCTTCATCTGGAAATCCTCAAGCGCATTGTTATAATAATTTAAGTTCAAGTGCATTGCAATCTTACGATGTTAAGTTAGTTGTTACTACAAGTAGGGGTTGTAAAGATTCATTAATAAAAAATAATTACATTACAGTTTATCCAAAGCCAAATGCCGATTTTGATGTAAATCCAAATCCTACAAATGTATTAACGCCCTTAGTTAACTTTACGAATCTAAGTACAGATTTTAATAAATGGTGGTGGAGTTTTGGAGATGGAAGCAACAGAGATTCTATAAACCTAAATCCTACACATTTTTATAATGGTGATAATGCTGGATATTACACTTCGGCATTAGTAGTGCAAAACAGTTATGGTTGCTTAGATACAGCAATTAGAGTTATAGAAGTTCAGCCAGAATTCACATTTTATATTCCCAACTCATTTACTCCCGAAAATGGAGATGGTATAAATGATGTTTTTACAGGAATGGGAATTGGAATTGAAAAATATGAAATGTGGATTTTTGACCGCTGGGGTGCAATGATATATTATACAGATGATATAAGAAAAGGCTGGAATGGAAAAGTGCAAGGCAAACCAAATGAAGTAAAAATAGATGTGTATGTTTGGAAGGTAAATTTAGTAGATGTGTTTGCTAAAAAGCATAATTATATTGGGCACGTAACGGTTATTAGGTAAGTTAAGCAGGGTTGCTGAAAATTGTTTTATTTTTTTCAATTTAGATAAATGAACACTGCAATTGTTCAAGAGCTTATATCACTGGCATTTTTAATTTTTCGTACTTCAGTAGGCTTAGTAATTGTATCAGTGTTAGCGAATTAATTTACACTAGCACTTCTGTCCATATCATCACCATTTAGCTTAATTTAATCGGCATTAACTTAGCCAATTTTGGCTTAGTTTGGCAGCTGAACTTCCACCTAAATGCATATTGGTTGGAGTTATAGTAGTGGCATTATAGATGCCTGAGAAGCAATTGCAATTATCAATATTAGTAAAAAGTACTTTTTCATGTTTATCTCATACTTTTTTCTTAGTCAAAAAAGTATGCAATCCGCCAGCTGGCGGACTAAAATATGCGCCTCGCTCTCTTTTAATTTTTAAGATTCGTTTTTGAAAGAGAACTAAAGCTCTTTCAAACTCATCTAAAAAAATTAAAATTCACTTCCTATCTGCTCGCATTTTTGACAACCCACGCACATTTTTCAATTTATGTTTTATTTTCATTTCTAAGTTTTTCGTCATTGCGAATCCCTTTAGGGTGAAGCAATCTTTATAAGTTATAAAATTGTCACGTCGTCCACTTCGACAAGCTCAGTGACCACAAGCTCAGTGCACCGCCTCTTTGCAATGCCACCGAAAAAATTGCAGTACACACTTTTCGTTCACTCCCACGCACATTTTCCAATTTATGTTTTTAACTAATCAACAATCCTTTCTATCCCTTTTGTCCCTTCAATCTCTCAAGTCCCTTATCTAATAAGCGTTACATACCCATTCTTTTTGTGAGTATCGCCATTTACATCGGTATATTCTAATACATAAAAGTAAACACCAGCTGTACATTCTATACCGCTTGTTGTTCTGCCGTCCCAAAGTAATGTTGAATGTTGAATGTTAAATGTTGAATGAATTAAATTACCCCAACTATTATAAACATTAAAACTTTTTAAATTGGAATTATTTAACTCAAATTTAAAAGTATCATTTACATTATCATTATTTGGTGTAAACACATTGGGTATTATAGGTTCTGTAACAACTACTGGCTCACAATTGGTGCTGTAGGTTACAGTTATGGTTTGGTTAGTTATGCCACACTGTGTGCTTTGCAACACATAATTGGTAGTTTGTGTTGGTTTAACTATTATTGTATTACTTGTACTTATGGGTAAGCCATTAGCAAACCATTGGTAAGTGGTTTGTATTCTTGTGGTATCTCCAAGTAGCAAACTATCACTATTATTACATATAGTATAATTTAATGCTCCTAATTGTGGAGTTGGAAGTTCATAAAGGGCTACATCATCTAATAATATATAAGCTCTATTTGATGGACTAGTAATGCAACCTCCTGATACAAAACCTGTATTTAATGTTTTCTTTTTCAAATGTGTTCCATCTCTAAAATTCCCAATAGTTAAAAATTGCTCGCCTCCTTTTGCAATAAACTTACCGCTAATCTTAACCCAATTTAATGTGTCTGTAAAACATTGTGTTGTATCCCATTGTATTTGTGGCTGTATGGTATTTGTAAAACTACCTGTAGTTGTTGTATAAATATTTGTACTTAGTAACATACTTAATTGATTTGTTGCCATGTTTGCAATATTTCCAACATTGGCATAAAACTCACCATAATAGCAATGATCTTTAATTAAAGGCTGTGGTAATTTTACGGCTACATTTTCTGAATATATTGCAGATGAATCTGTACCGTTTATAACTTCATAAATCCACAATCCAATATATGCTTCACCTAAATGTGGCATTTGGTAGGTTCTACAATTATAGGGGACTGAACTAAAAGCAGGATATGAGATTGAATTCACACAAGTATTAAAATAATCAACGGAACTACCATAATAACAAGTATACCAATTTTTAACGCTTTGAAATAATGATGTAATTGCCATAACAGTTCTGCAATCTCCAAGTGTATCTTCAAAGCTAGGATTAGGAACTAGGTTTACTTGTGCTTTAGTGTTTATAAAACAAAAAAACAAAAAAACAAAAAAACTATACTTTAATTTTATCATATTAAAAAAAAGTAAGGTTGCAATTGCAACCTTACTTTACTTTTTTATTTACTAATTATTAATTTACCAACTTTTATTTCTAAACCATTGTTAAATGCTTTGTAAACGTAAATGCCATTTGCTAGTTTACTTACATCTAATCCAATGTTTGTATCAACTATTGTTTTTTCGATAACTAATTCCCCCATTATATTATATAATTTAATTTCAATGTAATTATAGTCTTTAGTATCTATAAATAACACATCATTTGCAGGGTTGGGATATACATTTATATCTGCAATAAATACATTGCTATTCACAGGCGGAGTATATTCTCTAGCTTTAATAGATGTATTACCTAACTCACAAACATTGTAATAGCGTTTTTTTGTAATATTAAATAATACAGTTCGAGCCTGATGCACAGCACTTCCATATTGGGTTGGACATAACCAAGCTATGGCTTCAAAATCGTCTACAGTACTAGTAGTTACTTTACTATTATTTTTTAAATAAGCTATGTAAAGTGCATTAAATTGCTTTTGTGTAATATCTACATCTTCTACCACACGCACGCTTGTATTTAAAACATCTGCATTATTTAATTTAGTACTATCGCTAGTATTAATTAAACTATCCACTACAAAAAATCTACCAGTTGGCTGCATACGGCTACTATTAGCAAATGCATTTACATTAGCTGTAACACTTGGGTCTATTTGCTGTAATACTAAGTGGCTGTATAATTGCTTCCGAGCAATTTGTTTTAAACTACTTGCATAAGAACCTGTAAAACCAAAAACATTATTTGCAATATCATCACCTTTTTGCATTAATTGTGCTAAGCCAGCTGCCCCACCTAAACGCAAACCTAAAGTTGGAGTTGAAACACCTGCATTGCAGGTACCAGTTGATGCTGTAGTAGGAAAACCATTGAAAGGTAAACCTCCTGAAGTTACTGCACTTAAAATTGTATAAGGTGGAGAAGAGCGCGTGTAAAATCTACTACTACTCATATTACACAAATTGCCAGTAGAAGTTTCATTTGTACAACCAATCCAAGCATTGTCAGCACTTACAGGTCCTGGTTTAAATTGGTTACCAATTTCACCTGCTGCTCCTAATGTAAAGCCTTGGTAATTGTTTTTCATGGTGTTACCATAAAAACCATCGCCAGCAGCTGTATAACAAATACTATTTACTGCTAAACCATAACATATATTGCTTACTGTATTGCAATGTACTTTTGGTACAACGCTATTATCTGTAAATATACCCGCTTGCCACCAGTAAGAAGTTGGTGTTGGTACATCTACTATATTGTTATATACAGAGTTGTTATTGCCACCTACTGTATGTATACCAAATTGGAAGTTCCAAGCTCCTAAATCTTGCCTCATGTGCACTTCGTTATCTCTTATTTGAGTGCTAAAGGTTTGTGCTGCTTTTATACCATTATAATAACCATTTATATAATTATTATAGGCATCGTATTTTGGGAAACTAGCAGGTGTAGTTACTAATACATTTTCGGTAAAACGTATAGCAAAATTGCTTGCTGTATTACCACAAGATACTGTATTATCAAACCAGTTATTTTGAACTGTAATTTTTGAAGGATTGTTTTGATAACAGTTTACTCCCAAAGTGTTATTAATAAATTTATTACTAGCAACATTAACTACTGAGTTAGTTG
>CALMMX010000244.1 GCA_937868545.1 uncultured Bacteroidota bacterium | reverse complement strand
TGTAACTGTTAATCCAGTTCCTACAATTAATTCAATTACATCTCCAACTATATGTAGTGAATCTACATTAAATATTCCTATCTCTAGTTCCGTAGCAGCTACTTATTCTTGGTTAGCTAATAATAATCCAAATACAACTGGTGAAAGTACATCGGCAGTGGTTTCTTCTACAATTAATAATACAATAATAAATACAAGTGGTGCTGCGCAATTATTAAATTATACTATTACGCCACAAGCATCTATTGGCGGCTGTTTTGGATCAATACGAGTTGTACCTGTAACAGTAAATCCAAAACCACAATTAACAACAGTTACATCAACAAATATTTGCAGTGGAAATACATTTAGCTTAAATTTAACAAGTTCTACTCCATCTACATATACTTGGATTGCAACTGATAATGCAAATATAACTGGAGAAATTTTAACAACACAAACAACCAATCAAATTGTAAATACTCTTACAAATAATGTAGGTTCAGCTCAAAGTTTTTATTATGTAATAACTCCAACAGGAACCATAGGGTTATGCACTGGTAATACTCAGTCAATTACATTAACAGTTTATCCTACACCTACAATAAGTGTTAGTGGTTCTACAGCAATTTGTAGTGGAAGCTTTAGTAATTTATTAGCGAGTGGTGCATCAACGTATTTATGGAGTGATGGTTCAACAAGTAATCCACTTGTTATAAACCCAACTACAACTGGAAATTATACTGTTGTTGGAACTAATACGTTGGGTTGTATTGGTTCTAATACCATTGCTCTAACTGTAAATCCAATGCCAGTTGTAAATTTTTCATTATCTATTGATACAATTTGTGAAGGCGGTTGTGTTACATTTACAAATTCTAGTTCAATTGTTGGTGATGTAATAGCGAGTTATAATTGGAATTTTGCTGATGGTTCATTTTCAAATATTGAGAATCCTATTCATTGTTACACAGCTGCTGGATTATATAATGTTTCATTAACTGCAACCACTTCAAATAGTTGTTCGGTTACATTTACAAATTCAGCAAATCCAATATTAGTTGGCGCTCAGGCAAATGCAAATTTCGATTATAGCCCAGAGTCACCTTTGCCAGTAAATACATTAGTAACATTTAATAATTCTTCTACTAATGCCACTACATATAATTGGTTTTATGGTGATGGAAATGGGTCAAGTGATATTGATCCAACATATACCTATAATAATGTAGGAAATTATTTAGTTACATTGATAGCCTACAACGCTTCTGGTTGTAATGATACAATTAGTAAGTCTATTGAAATTAAAAACGCATTATTTATACCAGATGGATTTACACCAGATGGTGATATTAAAAATGAAAATTTTGTAATTTTAGGTTTAGAGAGTTATCCTGATAATGAGTTAAAAGTATTTAATCGTTGGGGCAATTTAGTTTATAGTAAAAAGCAGTATGATAATTCTTGGGCTGGTTTCCCAAATGTGAGTTCAGCTTCATTTGGTTCAGGTAAATTGCCTGCTGCTACATATTTTTATATTCTTGAATTAAATAAAGGGGATGAGAAACCGAAAACAGGTTTTGTTGTAATGCAGTATTAAAATAAATGAAAAACATTAAACTCATATTTCTTTTTACTTTATTTGCTAAAATTTTATTTTCGCAAGTTATATCGCCCTTTGCTATAAAGAAGCAAATGGTTCAAAAAGGAGGTATTGTTTATTTGTCAAATGTTGCAATTAATTGTAGCAGTAATCCTTCAATATCTGGTGGTACTTGCCAAGTAGGAGCAATGGAAGTAGCACCAGCTGGAACATATAGAGATAATTTTTTTAATGCAACTTATGTTGATGTTGATACTGATGTTTCGACATTCATGTCATCAAGTGATAGTTTAAATTTACCTGTTTGTAGCGAAATTTCATGGGCTGGATTATTTTGGGGTGCATCACAATCAGGAACTTTGTCCCCAATTAGTTTTCAAAGCATTAAATTAAAATCTCATTCATCATCATATACAAACATCACGGCGTCTAGCACTACAACAAATACTGGTATTGCAGGCCATATTACTTACCATTGTTTTTCTGATGTAACAAGTTTAATTTCATCATATGGAATAAAATCGCGTATTACAATTGCAGATATTTTTACAGATCAAATTGGAGAGTTGGGAAAATATGGAAGTTGGACATTAGTTGTTTTTTATAAAAATGAGTTGGAAAACATGCGTCAATTGAGTTGCTATGAAGGTTTGGTTTTTGTTGATGAATTTTCATCAGCAGTTAATGTACCAATTAGTGGATTTTTTACTCCTATCTCTGGTGCAGTTACTTTTGAAACAGGCGTTTATGTTCATGATGGTGATAGATCATTAGTTGGTGATAATATTGCATTTAATGGAGGAAGTGGCTTTGTAAATATAACGAATAGTTTAAATCCACTTAATGATGTTATGAATGGTACTTGTTCTAAAAATGGAATTCAAAGTCCATTTATGAAGCCTTTTTTACCTAACACAAGTGGTTTAGATGCTGATATTTATAGCCCAGATAATACTGCAAAAAATTATTTAGGCAATGCTGTATCTTCTGCAACTTTTCAATTGTCTACAGCAGCAGAATCTTATTTGGTACAAATGATTAGCACAGCTATAGATGTTTACGAGCCAGATTTAAGAACTTCAATTAGAGTAACAGATAGTAATGGTGGTACAGTGCAACCTGGAGATGTTTTAGAATATAAAATTAAGGTATTAAACGTTGGTTCAGATCCTTCTATTAATACTTTTGTTGTTGATACTATTGAAAGGAATGCAAATTATATTCCTAATTCTTTAAAAGTAATTTATGGTCCAAATACTGGTGTTAAGTCTGATTTTATTGGTGATGATCAAGCAGAGTATAATGCTATTGATAGAATAGTGAAAGCAAGGGTAGGTGTAGGAGCTAATGGTTCCTTTGGTGGTCGCACTGTTAATTCAATTACTGGCTCAGATAGTACAGTTGTTTCATTTAGTGTTACAGTTACAAATAGTTGCGTGAAATTAAACTGTGATAATATAATTAACGCAAATAGTTATGTTTATGGTACTGGCGAAATTTCCGGAAATAATTTTGTAAACGACGGTAGTTTTGGAATTTATGATGCCTTTGGATGTTCAAGTACTGGGGCAGTATCAAGTGTGGTTAGTTATTCTGCTTGTACTGAATTCACATCAATTATAAAATGTGAAAATGAAAGCGCAACTCTTTTAGTATCTAACGATACAGAGGTAACTTATAATTGGATTGGACCAAATAGTTTTACTTCCTTATTACAGAATCCATTTATAGCTGCAACAGATACAACAATGACGGGGATTTATACAGTTACATTAACTGCATATTCTGGTTGTTCAGAAACAAAAACTTTAAGTTTAATAGTTAATTCTTATCCTCATGCTGATTTTAATATTCTACCAAGTTCAACTGTTGCCGTTACTTCAGAAGTAATATTTGAAAATATATCAACTAATGCAAGTTCTTATTCTTGGGCATTTGGAGATGGAAATGTTTCAACAAATTCTAACCCAACTAATACTTATAATGTAGAAGGTGGTTATATTGTTACTTTAATTGCCAGTAATGGTTCAGGTTGTAATGACACAATTAAAAAAAGTATTTTAGTTAATACCTTATTTATACCAAATGGATTTACGCCAGATGGAGATACCAAAAATGAAAATTTTGTAATAAAGGGATTAGAAAGTTATCCTGATAATGAGTTAAAGGTATTTAACCGTTGGGGGAATTTAGTTTATAGCAAAAAGCGCTATGATAATAGTTGGAATGGATTCCCAAATGTGAGTTCTGCTTCATTTGGTAATGGTAAACTACCGGCATCAACTTACTATTATATTTTGGAATTCAATAAAGATAATAAAAAGCCAGCTGCTGGTTTTGTAGTAATGCAGTATTAAAATAATATGGTATTTAATTTATTTCTGAAATAGTTACGTTTTTATTCTTTAATAAATTCATTAACATAGGTTTTCTTCTTCTAGATACTGGAATTTTATAATTATCATTCATTATTATTAAACCACCTACTTCATTATAATTATATTCTTTAACATGGTTAAAGTTTACTAAAAAAGCTTTATGAATTCTTTCAAAACCATTTCCAGATAATATATCTTCATAATCGTTAAGAGATTTTTGAACTTTTATTTTTTTATTATTTGTACATGTTACAATTAGTTGATCTGGGAAGGCCTCAAAATATAAGATGTCTGAAAGAGCATGAATTTCAAAGCCTTTAATGGTTTGCAAGGATATTTTTGAGAAATCACTTTTGTTTTTAAGTGTATTTAAACTAATTATTAAATTAGTTATTGAATTTGATAAATTTTCTTGTTTAATTTTAGTTATTGCGTCTACAAATTCTGTTTCTAAAAACGGTTTAAGTAAATAATTTACAGCACCGTATTTAAAAGCTTTGATTGCGTGGTCAGAATAAGAAGTAATGAAAATAATTTTTATTTTTTTGTGAGTAATATTGTCTAAAATATCAAAGCTATTTCCATCTGCTAGCTGAATATCAAGTAATACTAAATCTGGTTTTTTAGTATTAATTAATTCAATCCCCTCATTTATAGATTCAGCTTCGCCTACTATATTTATGTTTTGAAAATGTTTATTTAAAAACATTGTCATTAGTTTTCTTGCATGCGATTCATCTTCTATAATTGCTATTTTCATAAATTAACTATTAATGTATTTACATACTAAATTAAATAAAACACTTGTGCCTGCTGAACTCCCATCTTCATTTTTTAAATCTAAAAATCTAATTTCGGAATTTATTTTATCATATTCATTTAAATGTGTGATTCTTTTTTGAGTAATTGTTAATCCTTTAGATTCATAACCTTCATGTTGATTCTTTTTGTTGTTTGAATTTCTGCCAACTCCATTATCCGTTACCCTAATATTCAGGCAATTCTCAATAACTTTTTCAATTGTAATACTAATTTTTCCAGTTTTGGAATGATTTGTTATACCATGTAGTAGTGCGTTTTCTAAAAATGGTTGAATTATCATAGTAGGAATAAGAGTTTCATATGGATCTAATTCTTCATCAATGATAAATTCAAATATAAATTTACGTTCAAGTTTTAAATTATATAGATCTGCATAATTTGTCATTAATTCCTTTTCTTTTATTAAACTAATAAATTCGGTGTCGGATGCCTCTAAAATTCTTCTCAATAAATGGGAGAATTTTGATAAATAGGTAGTTGCTAAATCAGTTTCTCCTAATAAGTAATAATTTTGAATGGTATTTAATGAATTAAAAATGAAGTGTGGGTTCATTTGAGCAAGCAATGCCTTTTGTTCTAATTGAATTAAATCTTTTTTAAATAGTGCATTGTTTTTTTCTGTTTCAATTTTATTTTTTATTAAGTCGTGTTTTAATTTAAGTTGATTATATCTTATTAAAATGATAGAACTTATAAAGATAATTATTAATGAAATAATTAATATTTTGAACCATAAGGATTTGTACCAAGGTGCGTGTATATAGATTTTTAATTTAGTCACTGGGCAAAATAAGTTTGTGTTTTCATCGATACACGCACTAATTTCAAAGGTATATTCTCCAGCTGGTAAGCTTGTATACCTAATTTCATTATTTTTTGTAAAGTATTCTTTTCTATCTACACCTCGTAAAATATATTTATATATTAAATCATTATTATAATTATAGGAAATACTTTTATAATTAAATCGTAATACGTTTTCTGATTGCTGAACTACATCAATTATAGTGTCTTTTATAATATTGTCATTAAAGCTAATTGATGTAAATTCAATTTGCTTTGGAATTGAATTTAATTTAGTGTAATTTAAAGGAACTGTGTATACATTTTTTTTAGATAGTGCAATTAATGAAATACTATCTTTAAATGTAAAGTCTACAATTTTGTCATTTAAAAATGCTGATTTGCTAATAAACAGTTCAAAGTTATTAATTTGCTTGTTAAACTTGTATATGCCTGTATTTCCTAGTGCCCAAATAGAATTATTTTCAAAACAAATTCTTTGGCAATTTAGTAAATCTGAAATGTTTGTATATTCTTGAACTGTATTGTTTTGCAAATTTAATTTAGCAATTCCCATTCCATTTGATGCTATCCATAAATTACCA
>CALMMX010000243.1 GCA_937868545.1 uncultured Bacteroidota bacterium | reverse complement strand
TAAAAATAAATCAATTCCTTTTTTCTTTAACGTATCTTGCACCACTTTTGCTTTACGCAATTTTTCGGCAATTATTTGTTTTCCAACATAATCATCTCCATAGGCAGAAAATATAAAACCTTCAGAATAAACGTAGTTTTCTTTTCCTGAAACAAATTTATTGACACGTAATTGATTAAAGGCATCGTAATAAAACTGATTGTTTAATCGTACAAACTTTTCTTTAAATGCCCAATGGTCATTATTATAATCATCTTTTAATGATTGGTATTCGCCCGAAAACCACATGCTTTTATCTTTTTTTAATAAAGAATCGGGATTTACATTATTAATAACAATACCAACTAAATTTGGCTTATTATCTTTTTTTAAAAAGCCCACAAGCATTGGGAAGCAAATTGATATAAATGCTATAATTACTAAACTGTTTATTGATTTATTCTTCATAACCTAAAATCTAAAATAAATAAATGGATTAAAATCAAGAGCAGCTATATAACTTAAAGAGATGTAAAACAATAAAATGCTAATTGAAAGCATCACTGTATTTGAAACTGTGGTATGGGTTTCGCCATATACTTTAGCTTGAATGTTTTTTGTAAATGGTATAAATGCAAAAAATGAAAACACTACTGCTATAACAAATGAAAAATAAAAATCATTATGTAAGGCAAATTTACCATCGCTAAAATTGAAGCTAAACATACTTTTTACAACATGGTTTGCATAGCCTAAATCCTCTATTCTAAAATATACCCAGCCTACAACTACTATTAAAAATGTTAAAAGGGTTGAAACTATTTTACCTGTTTTATCATACACTTTTAACAAGAACACTCGTTCTAAAACTAAAAACAAGCCATGAAAAGCACCCCAAATAATAAAATTCCAACTAGCTCCGTGCCATAAACCCGATAGTAAAAAAACAATAAACAAGTTTCTATATAACTTAACTGATGAATTTACTTTATTACCTCCTAATGGAATATATAAATAGTTTTTCATCCAAGTACCAAGTGTTATATGCCATCTTCGCCAAAACTCGGTAATACTTGACGATAAATAAGGGTTATTAAAGTTTTCAGGTAAACGGATACCAATCATTTTACAAATACCAATTGCCATATCGCTATAACCACTAAAATCAAAATAAATTTGAAAAGTATAGGCTATTGCTCCTACCCAGGCGCTTGCAGTATCAATGTCTGTAATTGATAATTTAAAAACATCATCAGCTTGTGCTCCAATGGTATTTGCAATGATTACCTTTTTTGCTAAACCTATACAAAATGTATAAAAACCACTTAATTTAACAGAAGGTGTGTAATTTTGCTCACGATTAGTTATTTGATCTGCTATATCATGGTAGCGAACTATTGGGCCTGCAATGAGTTTTGGGAACAATAATATATACGTTTGATAGTGCCAAAAGTTTTTTAAAGGTTTATGTATGCCACGGTAAACATCTACCACATAAGTAACGCTTTCAAATGTGTAAAAAGAAATACCAATAGGTAAAATTATTTTCAGCATGCTAATTTCTTTTACACCAGCTAAACCTAATAGTTCATTTATGTTATCTATAAAAAAATTACAATACTTAAAGTAAAATAATAAACCTAAATTCATTAATAAAGAAATAACCAGCAGCTGTTTTTTAGATTTATCTGTTTTAGCCTCACTCATTTTAGAAACTAAAAAGTAATCTAAAAAGGTTGTACCCAAAATCACAAAAATAAATTTAGGTCCGCCCCACGAATAAAAAATGATGCTAAATAGTAATATGCACGCATTTTTATACTTATTGGGCGTTAAATGGTAAGCCAATAAAAATATGGGCAAAAAATAAATTAGAAAAGTTATGCTACTAAAAACCATTTGGCTAAAATATAAAAAATTAGGGCAATCATAAAATCCAAACTTTAATTATTTGAACCTTAAGATTGCCCTAAAGTGAAAACAAAAAATACTTAGTCGATAATTAATTTTTGAGTACCTGATGCTTTAGACCCTGATACATTAACAGAGTAAATACCTGAATTTAAATCAGCAATGTTTATTACTTGATTGTACATACCTGGAGTTAAATTAACCATAGTAACAGTTTTAACAACCTGACCTAAAGTATTCAAAATCTGAATAGTATAACTTTCGTTATGAGTTAAAACCATATGGATATTTAATTCGTTTTTAGCAGGGTTTGGGTATGCTTTAAAAATAACATCATTTAATTTATTTTCTTTTAAACCAATATTAACACTTGAATTAGTTTCTACTTTTGGTTGAATTGTATTAATAGGTGGAATACCAGCAAGCGATAAGCCCGGAGAAATAACATGTGTATATTCTACAGTAAAAATGGGGAATTTTGAAGAACTATGAAAATAATGATAAAAATTTTGTTCAATAGTTCCTGTTAATAAGCCACTTAACATACTAAAGTTCATTTTTTGATTAAATAATACTCTTAAGCAGTTAGAATAAGATACACCTCCGTTAAATATTAATGTACCTGTTGCATCTCCTTTAGTTTGCAATGTACTAGTAAAAGTACCTGAAATAGTTGATGTTGTCATAGCACCAGCTCCAATATCATTATTTATATAACCTAAATTTATAGGATATGTTTGAATAATTCCTGAGTTCGTATTATAATTAATAGTTGTAACGTTTCCAGCTACGTTTAATGTTGCGCCTAACACTTCGTAAGTAGTTGGGGTAGATTTAAAATAAGATAAATCACCTGTTGTAAAATTCTCCATTACCGAAGTTACTCCAGGAAATGTTGTTGCAGAACCAGAATAATCTGCTGGTGAAGAATAAGTATGAGAATTTATTGCAAAAGTTTCGGTTACACCATTAACATTCCAAGTTACACCAGCACCATTAACTGTCATTGGTAAAGTACTCGTAGTGTCAATTGTTTTTGTATCGTAAGAATCACCAATAACTGGCTCATGTACCGCTTTAGTAATAGTTACTTGAGCTTGAATGTGATTTATAAATAAAAAAGGAAGAGCAAAAAGGTAAATTTTTTTCATCTTGAATTGTTTTAAGTTTATCCAAATTTAAGGATTTATCTATTTTAATACAAGAAATATTGATTTATTGTAAATTTCGTATATTTACACTCGTGAAAGCTAAATTTAAAATAGTAATTGCTTCTTTGCTACTTTTTGTTGTTGTATTTTCAGCAATTCCAAAGTCGTACATTCACTCGTTATTAGGGCATACTCACAATGTTTCCCAACCAAAAACTGATGTTGCAACAGTTTCTGAAAACCAAGAAACTCAAGATTGTAATTTCGAAAAATTTGATACACCTGTTTATTACACCGTATTTAAATTTATTTTAAATTTCTTACCAATAACTACAAGTAAGGAAACCTCTTTTAATTTTGTTCAACAAGAAGTTCCTAACACATTTTATTCTATTTCATTTTTAAGAGGTCCTCCCCTAGCCTAATTAATTTATTAATTAGTATTAACTCTTAAAAAAATAAAATTGAAGATTATTCCTTTAGCAATAATTCGTTTTTACCAATACGCAATTTCGCCTTTATTAAAGCCGTCTTGCAGATATACGCCATCTTGCTCGCAATATGGATTAGATGCTGTAAATAAATACGGAGCTTTTAAAGGAAGTTGGTTGGCATTAAAACGTATTCTTAGGTGTCATCCTTGGGGAGGCAGTGGTTACGACCCTGTAAAATAAATCCCCAAAGAATCTTCTTATAAACAAAAAACCATGAAATCCATTTTAATAAAATGCCTTTTAGGTATGTTATTTTGTACCATTTTTCTGCATAAAAATAGTTATGCTCAAGATTCGTGCAAGCATACTTTACAAGTTAGAGTTATAGATTTAGATGATGGTAAAGAATTAGTTGGTGCAATTGTTAGTTTAAATACTATAAATAAAACCATAGAAACAAATGCACATGGAAATGCTTTGTTTACCAATTTATGCGCTAATAATTATCAAATACTAATTCAACACTTAGGATGTAAAGATACCGTTGTGTCTATTTCATTAAAAAAAGACACTAAACTACTTATTAAATTACCACATAGTGCCTATGAATTAACAGAAATTGATATCATTGATAAACAACCTGACATTATAAAAACACAAACTACTTATGATTTAAAAGACAAAGAATTAGATAAAACCCGTGGGCAAAATTTAGGTGAAGCCTTAAAATTGGTGACAGGTGTTACAGCATTAAATACGGGGGGAACTATTTCTAAACCTATGATACATGGTATGCAAGGCTATAGAGTTTTAATTTTAAATAATGGCATAAGGCAAGAAGGTCAGCAATGGGGAAATGAGCATGCCCCAGAAATTGACCCCTTTATTGCGCAAAAAATTTCGGTTGTAAAAGGAGCTAATGCAGTAAGGTACGGTAGCGATGCCATGGCAGGTGTAATACTTATTGAACCTAATGATTTGCCAGATACAGCTTCGGTTACTGGCGAGGTAAATTTGGTTGGATTAAGTAATGGAAGAGCTGGTGTAGCATCAGGAATTTTGCAAGGTAATTTCGATAAAATAAAAGGATTTTCGTGGAGGATACAAGGAACTTTAAAAAAAGCTGGTACCATACAAACACCAACGTATTATTTAAAAAATACGACCATGCAAGAAACAAACTTCTCGTATGCACTTGCTTACCATCGCAAAAATTGGGGTTTAGAAACCTATTACTCGCAATTTAATACCAAAATAGGCATTTTTAGTAGTGCCCATATTGGAAATTTAACTGATTTACAAGCCGCATTTAGTAGCCAAAAGCCACAAGATAGTTTAGCCACATTTAGTTATGAAATTAACAGACCTTATCAAGATATAGGACACGAATTAGCTAAAGCAAAATTTCATTTACATATTACTAATAAGTGGAATGCCTTTGTGCAATACGCTTACCAATATAATATTAGAAAAGAGTATGATAAACATTTACCAAGAAATAATGCCTTAGCTGCATTAAACAAACCCGAATTGGATTACCGTATTACCTCTCAAACAGTTGATTTTGTGATCGAACATTTAAATATTAAATCGTTTAGAGGACAATTTGGAGGAAGTTACCTTAATCAAAAAAATGTGTATTTGGGGCGTTTTTTTATTCCTAATTATATTAATAATTCGTGGGGTGTATTTGCTAGTGAACGTTATGTAAAACAACATATAGAAGTTGAAGCAGGTTTACGATTTGATTCTAAAAACCTAAATTCGTTTTACTACATTAAAGATAGTTTGGTAAAACCGCAACTACATTTTAATAATGTATCGTGGAATGTGGGCAGTATTATTAAACCCAAACAAAATTTAAATGTATTTGTAAATGTAGGATCTGCATGGCGTTCCCCTGCTCCTAACGAATTATATAGTAATGGCATACATCATGGAGTTGGTTCAATAGAAAGAGGTGATGCTCAATTACAAACCGAACAAGTCTATAATGTTACAATAACAGGTTTATGGAAAGTGAAAAAAATTATGGTAGAACTTACGCCATACCACAACCAATTTAAAAATTACATATACATGGAACCTGCCGCTGAGCCAGAGTTAACTATTAGAGGGGCTTTTCCTGTTTTTAATTACAAACAAACCAATGCACGAATAAGTGGTTTTGATGGAAAAATGATGTACACATTTTTAAATCATTTTCAATTAACTACAAAAGCCATGATATTAAGAGCATGGAATTACAGTACCAATGATTATTTAATTTATATGCCATCTGATAGGTATTCTTTTGATGTTAAAGCCTACAGCACTTTTAATAAAACAGAAAACGAATGGTATGTACAATGCGGTTACCAATACATTACAAAACAATGGCGTGTACCTGCCAATGTAGATTTTGCACCACCACCCAAAGCATTTGGACTTTTGAATATGGAACTTGGCACTTATGTAAAATTTGGTAAACAACAATTAAACATTGCCCTAACAGCTACAAATGCTTTAAACACTAGTTACCGCGATTATTTAGATAGGTTTAGATACTATGCCGATGCCCAAGGTAGAAATATTGGCCTAAGAATAAAAATACCATTAACCATTTATGATAAAAAAACAGAAGCTACAAACCCCTCAATAATTGAAATAAATAAATAAATAAATAAATAAATAAAGACTTCAAATAATTCATCAA
>CALMMX010000242.1 GCA_937868545.1 uncultured Bacteroidota bacterium | reverse complement strand
CACTCGGGAAACTTCAAAAAGTAAAATCAGATTGTGAAAAATTTATCACCCTTTCTATTTCATTAATGTTTCAATCTCTTGTAGGTATTGTATTTGTTGTTATTTATGCAATGAGAATTGATGTAATGCTTGGCCCTTTATTTTTATCAACTGTACCTGTAATTGCATTTATTAGTTCATTTTTAGGAAAAAAAATAAAAAAAGTATCAAAAGAAATTTTGGGTGAAACTACCGCATTGGCTGGAGCTACTACAGAATCATTAAGAAATATTGAATTAGTAAAAAGTTTAGGATTAACTAATCAAGAAGTAAATAGGTTAAATACAACCACATTAAAAATATTAGGTTTAGAACTAAAAAAAGTTCGATTTATTAGAAGTTTAAGCTTTATACAAGGTACTACAGTACATTTAATGAGAACGAGTTTAGTATTTGTTTTATATATGTATGTTTTTTCTGAAACCATAAAACCTGGTGATTTAATTACACTAATGTTCTTTTCTTTCTTTTTATTTAATCCCTTACAAGAACTCGGAAATGTTATTGCAACTTATAATGAAACTAAAGCATCTATGGATAACTTTAGTAAACTATTAAATTCAGAAAGCGAAAAAATACCAGTAAACCCTAAATCCATTGGCAAAATTAACAGTTTGCAATTTTCAAGTATTTCGTTTAAACATCAAACAGCTAATAGTTATGCTGTTAAAAATATATCATTTACAGCCAATGCTGGCGAAACTATTGCTTTTGTAGGCCCATCAGGTAGCGGTAAAACAACATTAGTAAAAATGCTGGTTGGTTTATATACACCACAAGAAGGAAGTATTTTTTATAATCAAACGAATGCATTAGATATTGATTTAACTGAACTAAGACAACAATTAGGTTTTGTGACTCAAGATGCCCAATTGTTTTCTGGAACCATTAAAGATAATTTATTGTTTGTGAAGCCCGAAGCAACGGAAGAAGAAATAAATTCTGTTTTAGCAAAAGCTGCATGTGGAAATTTATTAAAACGTGCCGAAAATGGCATTAATACAACAATAGGCGAGGGTGGAATAAAAGTATCTGGTGGTGAAAAACAACGTCTTTCAATTGCAAGAGCTTTACTTAGAAATCCTAATTTATTAATTTTTGATGAAGCAACTTCTGCATTAGATTCTATAACTGAAGAAGAAATCACTAGTACTATTAGAGAAATTTCTTCTAAAAAGGACCAGATAACTGTGCTAATTGCCCATAGATTATCAACCATTATGCATGCTGATAAAATTTTTGTATTAGAACAAGGCTCTATTATTGAAGAAGGTAAACACGAAGATTTATTAAATCTAAAAGGTTTATACTACGCTATGTGGCGTCAGCAAATAGGAGAGAGGAAATAGAAAAATTAAAATTCAGTAACAATTAAAAAGACAAAATTGTATTTTTAATGATTGCCGCACATTCTAAAATTTGTTCTTTAGTTATCACTAATGGAGGAGCAAATCGAATAATGTCGCCATGAGTTGGTTTAGCTAATAATCCATTTTCTGCCAATCTTAAACACACTTCCCAAGCTGTAATACCATCTTTTTCTTTAATGATAATGGCATTCAATAATCCTTTACCTCTTACTGTAGTAATTCTATCCGATTTAATATTTCTTAATTCTGATCTTAAAAGATCGCCTAATAGTTGCGCATTTTCTGCTAATTTTTCATCAACAACAACTTCCATTGCAGAAATAGCAATTTTACAACCTAGTGGATTTCCACCATAGGTAGAACCATGTTGACCAGGTTTTATGCATAACATAATTTCATCATTTGCAAAAACTGCAGATACTGGATACATACCACCAGACAATGCTTTTCCAAGTATTAAAATATCTGGTTTAACATTTTCATGGTCACAAGCCAACATTTTACCAGTACGAGCAATGCCAGTTTGTACTTCATCAGCAATAAATAAAACATTTGCTTGTTTACACATTTCTGCGCATGTTTTTAAATAGCCATCATTTGGCACAAAAACACCAGCTTCACCTTGTATAGGCTCAACTAAAAAACCAACTACTGTATTATCTTTTAATGCTTCTGATAATGCTGTGGTATCATTATAAGGAATTGTAATATAGCCTGGAGTAAATGGACCAAAATTTTGTTTTGCATCAGGGTCGGTACTTGCCGAAACTATTGAAATTGTTCTTCCATGAAAATTACCTTCACACACAATAATTTTTGCTGAATTTTCGGTTACACCCTTTTTTTCATATCCCCATTTACGCGCAAGTTTAAGTGCTGTTTCAACACCCTCTGCACCTGTATTCATAGGCAATACCTTATCAAAACCAAAAAGCGAAGTAATAAATTTTTCGTATTCGCCTAATACATTATTATGAAATGCGCGAGAGGTTAAAGCTAATTTTTGTGATTGTTCAATTAAAGTTTTAGTTATTTTAGGATGGCAATGCCCTTGATTTACAGCGCTATAAGCAGATAAAAAATCATAATAACGTTTTCCGTCAACATCCCAAACAAAAACACCTTCACCTTTTTCTAAAACTACAGGTAATGGGTGATAATTATGAGCTCCGTATTTGTCTTCTAAATCAATTGAATGTTGACTTTTTGCCGATATATTCATTTCTGCTACCATAAATTGTATTTTAACAAAGATACTAAAATGCCTTTACATAAATAAAAAATCCTGATAAGAATTATACTTATCAGGATTTTATAGTTTAAAACCAATTCATTATTGCTTTACGAATTTTTTAGTAACTGTGCTGTTATTAACTTGTAATTTAATAAAATATACCCCTGATTTTATATTTGAGATATTAATATTAATGTTGGTCAAATCAAATGCTTCATTTTTAGTAATTGTTTTTCCTAAAACATCAATTATTTCATAATTAATTTTAGAAATACCTTCTGTATTAATTTTTACTGTAATACTTTCATTTGCAGGATTTGGGAATAATGAAAAATCATTTTGTTTTAATATTTCATTTACACCAATAGTTATTGGATTTAAGCAATTTGGTTTAGTAGTTAAATTGTAAAAATTATTAATTTTATTAATATCACTTTTTAATTTATCTAATGAAATTAGATTATTATTAGCAAGTGAACTGTCAATAGAATTTACAACCGCATATTCAATTTCTTCTGTTTGACCAGCATTAAAATTAAATGGACCACTACTTATTATAAATCTTCTGTCACCAGGTGTACTAGAATCTGTCCAATACCCGCATAAATTTGCTGGATCAGAACTAATACCTGGGGTAAGTGGATCTCCTGGATATGCCCAATTTGTTGTTACAGATCCTCCATAAGCACTTCCACCACATGTAAATGGTGTTCCATTTTTCCATTTGCCAGATAAATAATTGTATCCATGTTGGCAAGTAGATGGATGTGTTGTGTTTGTATCAATTGGAAATCC
>CALMMX010000241.1 GCA_937868545.1 uncultured Bacteroidota bacterium | reverse complement strand
AAAAAATATTTATTAGAAAAATTTCCTGGCAAAGGAGGTTGGACTTTTGTGCGTGTTCCTGAAATTAAAAAAGACAAAAAAGCTCATTTTGGTTGGGTAAAAGTAAGAGGTACCATTGATGGTTTTGAAATAAGAAAATACCATTTAATGTCGATGGGAGAAAATTTATTTCTACCAGTTAGAGCAGAAATTAGAAAACACATAAAAAAAACAGCTGGTGATTACGTGCATGTAATTTTATTTCCTGATAATGAACCATTAGAAATTCCAGAAGAAATGCTCTTATGTTTGCAGGATGAACCTGAGGCCTATCACTTTTTTAAATCATTATCTGAAAGCGAACAAAAGTTTTACATACAATGGATTTATTCGGCTAAAAAAGAAGAAACTAAAATAGATCGATTAGCAAAAAGTATAAATAAATTATTAGCTAAAGAAAAACTATACGGTAAACCGCAATAACATTTTTAATAAGAATGAAAGTTAACTTTACTTCAATATAATAAAATTTAAAAAACATTTGGTTCCGTGCAACTATGACCTTATCAATTGTGCTCTGTATTCTAGGAAGCCAAAGTTATTAGCGCCAGTACTTTTCAATGTCCAGCTATAATTTTTCATCTTTAGGCACAATTTTTAAACTACATCCTCTGCAACATAAATTTTCAGATGATTATGTTTAATATCCCGCCAAAAATTTATAAGTAAATCAGTTTTTTACCTAAAAAAACAGACTACAATTTGTCGACGATTTTATTGATAGATGTTTAATCGCAAGTTAATATTCAACTTTAGGTGGTGGTATAAACTTTAAAGATTTAATTTTAATAGTTGGCGGTATATGAAAAGTTGTTTTAAAATGAAGTGTATCTTTTGTAGCCCACAAATTACTATTTTCAGCAACATCTAATAATAGAGAGTATAACTGCAGCATTTTGTGTGGGTACTCTGAATCTGAACCCATGAAATATTTTACTCTCTTATTAATTATTAATCTGATTTCATTAGCAGGAGCATCAACAGGTACATTATATATTGAAGAATCTTTTTCAAGATTTATATATGATAAAAAGTCATTTATTTTATTAAAATAATCAACATTTATTTTACCATAATAATAACCTTCCGCTTTTGAAAACTTGCCTCCAAAAAATTTAATGTTTCTATTACTATCTATTTCACAAGCTATTTCAGGACATGTGCCAAAACAAGAACTATTCGAAAAATCAAGTTCTTCAAATCTTTGATTACTCTTTTTTAAAAGGACTTCATTATAAAAAATAATTTTACTTGATTTGTCATAATGAACAGTAGAATAACCATCTTTCAAAGGAAAATATCCTCTGAGTCTTTTTATTATAAGAGAATCATTGGTATGCTTTAAAACTAAACCTTCAAAAACTAATGATTCTTGTTTTATAGTGGAATCAGCTGATCTAACTAGGTAAGAAATATTTACAATTCTTAATGTATCATAAGAAATTCTAAAATCACCTAAATATTCTCCATTAAAGTTTGCATTTGCATTGTCAATTGTCATGTAGTTGTCTACGATCTCCTTGAGGCTATCTGGGTCAATTGAAGTATCAAAAATCCATACGATTGAATCGAACCTCGCTTGCTCTTTCTTTTCAATTGTGTTCTTACAAGAAATACATATTGCAAATAAAATGGCAAGCAATATTATGTTTTTTATTTTCATGTTTTCAATATAACATAGATATTTTTATTTGCATCTTAAATCTTTAGGGCATTCGGGCACTGTTTATAGAAATGCTGTTTTACTTCAGATATCTAAGATAAATGTTTTGTTGCCAATTGCAAAATGAAAATAAACTTCGAGTAGCGACCGCTTTTGCAAACTCTGAAGATAAATACCCAAATATAATTTAGGTTGGGGCACCAGTAGTTCACTTATTTCAATTTGCTTTTAATTTTACAAATAGAATCAATTTTGTAATTTGTATTCGTTTCATAAAAATCAGAACTTGAAAATTTGTCCACTGGCAATCTTACATATTCTTCAACGAGGCAGTCACAATATTTATTAATATCATTTGTTTTTTTATATTCCGAATGTTCTAACTGAATCATTAAATTTTTCCGTAGTCCATTTTCAGCTTCAGTAGTCCATTTGAAATTCTGGATTGAATTCATACATTCATTAAAATTTAATTCAGAAATATATTTTGTTGACTTTATCTTGTCAAATATTTTGTCAATTTTTCCTTGTTTTAACTCCAGTGAATATTCATCTACAATTTCATTAACCCGAGTTAATTTTGTTACCACGCAAATACAATAATTACGTCGTTCATTTTCATCTGGAATTGTTTTTTTTGAACCGTTCATAAATTGAGCAATGTCAACGCTCACACCATTTACGTTTACTATTTCAGGTTCAAATTTGAAAGTCAAAAGGAATACAAACGCTACTAATAGAAACATGAAAATTGATATGATATAGTATAATGCAAACTTCCAAGAGCGTACGATCACTTTTTCTTTTGATACTCCATTGGCTATAAGAAATGCGCTTATAAAAATCATTGTTAAAGAAGCAAATATTATACTAGGGTCTAAAAAAGTTAGTAGTTCTTTACTCGCGTTAATGTATTCCGCACCAGATCCAAATATTAGAAATAAACCACTTACTATTTTTAAAACTTTCATTACTACTTATTTTCTGTAAATTACTGTCAACTCCCTTATATGTTTAACATTAATAAGCATAACATGTTGCATTTACAAGATATACTTAGTTTTTATGATTCAATCAAATTTACATTTATTTCATTAACTAGCAAAGTCTGTCCTTGCATTAACTCCCTAACAGGTTTAATTGCTAGCAATCACTAAAAAAATATCTATAAATAAAATGAATAAGAAATAATCTGATTTTTTCGAAACTACTATTTAATCACAACCACCTTCTTAGTTATTACTGAATTATTATTAATTAACTTAACAAAATATGTCCCTTCGTAAAGTGTTCTAGTATCTAAATAAGTTATTTTTGATCCTTGATTAATTGCAGATTTTTGAACAAGTATACCTACAACGTCAAATAATTCTACATTCACTTGTTCAGTAGTTAAGTCTTTTAATTGAATTGCAATTTTATCGTTAGCCGGATTTGGAAAAAAACTAATGTCTAAATCACTCAGCACTTCTGGCAAAGAAGATGCTAAATTACAACTACTCGAAACAGTATTTACGTTTTCTAAAATACCGCCTGCTACAATTGTTTTTCCTATAAAACCAGCATAATCGCTTGGATAAAAACTACATCTAAAAGCTAAATTTAAAGTAGGTGCTGTTCCTTGACTTATAACTCCAGTTCCATTTACAGGATTTACATATTCCCACAAAGTTGTTCCTGTTGCATTTATTTCCTTAAATGTTCCATTTGGTCCATTACAAAATATCACATTGCCATTTGATAATTGCTCTGCACCAGAAATATTTTGTGCATATAAACTATAATTATTTTCTGTATTATACATCCAAGATGTGGTGCTAGGTAAAAATGGCAATGTAGAAGTATAAGTATATCCACTTACTGGCGGATTTATAATTTCAATTGTAGAATAATTGCCACCCGTTCTTCCATTTCCATTATTAAATACCATAATTTGATTTTGATAAGGGAATCCACTTTGTATCCAATGTGCATTATGTTGGCCGAAAAATTTTTGTGTAGAAATGCTTCCGTTATTATACGCTCTTGGATTTCCCCAACGATACAATAAGTCTCCGCCTCTATTTGAATTTCCACCAGTATGACTTGCAGCTTGGGAAGTTGTAGTACTATGGTCAATTATCCAAACCTCATCAAATGAATGTGAACTTACCAAAATTTGATTCAAAGTTTCGTTATAATCAATAGAATTTAAATGTATCCAATCTTGCCCAGTTACAGTACTTGATGAAGCACTATAATTAATATTTATTAATTGTGGATTTGATGCAACAGTGCCATAATTAACTTTAGTATTATCAAAATCTTGAATTAAATGATCCCACAAATGCCATTCCCATACAATTGTTCCACCTGTTAATCCAACTGGTTGTATTTCAACTATTTTTTCACTCCATACAGTAGTTGTAGTTAATGAAGGGTTTCGACCTTGTGCAATTGCTTCAGTATTTGTTTTTGATTCCCATACTATTGCTAATATATTTCCATTTGATAATGGCTTAATATCGTGATGTTGACATTCTGTAGTGCTAGATAGAGTATAACTCCAAGTTACAGTTCCTGTCCAATCAATTTTTTCAATGATACCACCTTTACCGCCTGCATTAAATGTTGTATTATTTGCATTACCAGATCGCAACAAAGTTCCATCAGGTAAAATATAACACGACTGACCTGGCTTATACCCACTAGCCCATGATTTAACCAAATTCCCACACTTATCAATTAAGTAAGTATTATTACTTGATATAGGAGCAAATAAAACATATCCATTATCTAATGTCCCAACATTATGTTGTATTAATCCAACTGTATTTTGAGCATCACAATATTTTATTATTAAAATAAATAAGGTAAAATAAATATGTTTCATATTTGATGATATTAAAAAATCTGATGGCTCATCTTCTATTTATTCAAAAGCAGATATCAGCAGATTTTCAATTAAACATTTTAAGATTATTTTGTTATAATCACCTTCTTAGTAATTACAGAATTGTTACTAATTATCTTAACAAAATAAGTCCCTTCGTAAAGTGTTTTAGTATCTAAATAAGTTATTGTAGATCCTTGATTAATAGCAGATTTCTGCACAAGTTTACCTACTATATCATATAATTCTACACTCACATGTTCAGTAGTTAAGCCTTTTAATTGTATTGCAATTATATCACTTGCCGGATTAGGAAATACACTTACTTTATTTTCATCCATTTTTGAATCAAAAACACCAGCAGTAGAAACATAAGGAGTTACTGCTTCTGTAATTGAAGTAACTTTTGCAGCTGTTTTAGTTCCATAATAGGTTGGTCCAACCAAATACGGATATGCCGAATTCCATTTAGAATCAACCGTTGCAAAGTAACAATAAATTCCTGCAGGATATTCTGGAGTTACACAAAATCTACCATTATGCTCATCTAAATAATCAGGACTAGTTGGTGCTGTATACCCATAATCTTCTTTAAAAGAACCTAATGGATATGTTGCATTTACTGGAGGACCTGCTGTTACACTTGCGCCGGTATAATATGTATTACGAACTGTAATACTGCGTAAAGACCAACTCGATTTCATACGAACAATGCCACCTGTACCATCTGCATTTTTATAACCATAAGCTCCATACACAGGAAATCCATCATACGCAAAACCAATTAATGGCGAATGAACTGTACTATCAATTGCATACAAAGCATCTGCATCATATAAATTACAAATAGTTGAAA
>CALMMX010000240.1 GCA_937868545.1 uncultured Bacteroidota bacterium | reverse complement strand
TAAATCCAGTTTCGTTAAGTCCTTCAATGTGTATGTGGTTTTTAATTGTATTAAAAATCTTATTTAAACTATCACCATTTATTGAAATTAATTCAGAGCCTATTAAATGCTTGTATGCTGTTGTGGTTTTACTTATGTAATATTTATTTTTTATTTTATAGATGCTAAATGGAAATGTGAGTTCATTTTGAATTAATTCAGAAATTTTACTTTTATCAGTTGCAGTGTGTCCATCTTTAATTTTGGCTAATAAATAAGATGTTTTTTTAAAGTATTCTAAAATTGATAAATCATCGTTAATCGAATTTAATAAGCTATCATAGCAATTATCAAAATCTTTTTTTGAAATGAACATATTTTCTCCTGGATGGATTGTGTTTATTAAGTTGTATAAGGTTTTAAATTCATGTTGTAAACTATCTTTGTTTAAGGATTTTATTAAAACAGGTTTCGTCATATTAGAATTTTGACAAAATGAGTTTAATGTCATTACCACAAAGGGTATTATAAATCTTAGTTTTATTAATACTTTAATATACATTTTCAATATTTAGCTTAGTTATAAAAGTAATTTTTATTTACTATCAATAGTTCTAAAAGTTAAGTTAATTCTTGCATTTTTCACTAGAGTAGTTGGAGGAAGTCTATGCAACCAAAATGATTGTGTGCTATCTTTCATAACTAATAAGCTCCCATGGGGTAAATTAATAGAAAGTGTTTCGCCAGTTTCTTTATGTTTAAATGCAAATTTGCGTTGGGCTCCAAAACTTAATGAGGCAATTGCTCCATTTTTTTTTAAATCTTTTTCCCCATCACTATGCCAGGCCATACCTTCGCTGCCATTATGGTATAAATTAAGTAAACAAGAATTATACGTTTCTTTAGTGATATTTTCTACAATGGTTTTTATATGAAGTAGTTCTTTTGTCCATGGTAAAGCTTTTTTAGTAGTATTTGAGTAGGTGTATTCAAATTCTTTTTCGCCATACCAAGCTACTTTTCGTTTAGTAGTAATTAATTTTCCATAAATGATGGCTTCATCATTTTTCCAAATTATAGAATTTAATAAATAATCAAAAAAATAATCGGCCTCTTCTTTTTTAAATAGGGTTCCATAGTAGTTTACAGTTCCATCTTTTGGAAGTAAATTTTGAGAGCTATCAATTTCGTTTTCGAATAAATCCATTGTTTAAAATTGAATTCATGATTTATGTAATGATAATTAAAAATACTATTATTTACGGATTAAACTTTCATTTTTAAAATCTTAAAACATGCTAAATTCTTAAAAGAAGTCTTTAAAAATACTTACCTTAGATACAAATTACTTGTTAGGATTTGAACACTAAAGACGATATACATTTATACCTCAAAAAATATTGGGGTCATGATTCCTTTAGACCTTTGCAAGAAAAAATTATTTTATCTGCCATTCAAAATATTGATACATTAGCCCTATTACCTACGGGTGGTGGAAAATCTTTATGTTTTCAGATACCTGGTTTGGTTTTAGGAGGTACTTGTTTGGTTATTTCCCCACTTATTGCTTTAATGAACGATCAGGTTAATAACCTTCGTAATAAAGGGATTAGTGCAGTTGCAGTAACATCTTCCATGAATTTTAAAGAAATTGATGTTGCCTTAAATAATGCAGCTTTGGGGCATGTACAGTTTTTGTATGTATCACCCGAGCGTATTGAAAATGAAAATTTCAGACAAAAATTATCCTATTTACCTATTACTTTAATTGCCGTAGATGAGGCTCATTGCATCTCTCAATGGGGTTATGATTTTAGACCGAGTTATCTTAAAATAGCAGAATTAAGAATTTACTTTCCAACTGTAAGTATTATTGCCCTTACGGCAAGTGCTACCAAAGATGTTGTAGAAGATATACAACATAAGCTTCAATTTAATAAACAACAAGTTTTTAGGCAGTCTTTTGTAAGAAAAAACATACGTTATGTTGTTCAATTAGAAGAAAATAAATATGAACGACTTTTAAAAATCATACATAATATTGGGGGTTCGGGAATTATTTATGTGCGAAACAGAAAAAAAACAGAGGAGATAAGTAAGTGGTTAATACAACAACAAATTTCATCTGGTTTTTATCATGCTGGATTAAAACCTGCTGATAGAGAAATTCAACAACAACGTTGGGTAGAAAATCAAGTGCAAGTTATTGTTGCCACTAATGCTTTTGGAATGGGAATAGATAAGCCTGATGTGCGTTTTGTTGTGCATGTTGATTTGCCTGATAGTTTAGAGGCTTATTTTCAGGAAGCGGGTAGGGCAGGAAGAGATGAAAGAACTGCTTATGCTACCATTTTATGTACAGAAGCTGATATTGAAAATTTAAAAGATTCTTTTGAAAAAAACACACCAAGTATTGAAGAAATAAAACAATGTTATCAAGCTGTATTTAATTTCTTTCAAATACCTGTAGAATCTGGTGAAGGATTAACGGTAAATTTTGATATAGATGAAATTGCTCGCAACTATAATTTAAAAGTTTTAACAATTTATAATTCTATTAAATGCCTCGAAAAAGAAGGTTATGTAACCTATTTAGATAGCAATTTTGAACCTGCAAAAGTCATGTTTAAAATGAATAAGAATGATTTATATAATTTTCAAGTTAAATTTCCAAAGTATGACCCGTTAGTAAAGGTTTTGTTGAGGAGCTACGGTGGCCTATTTGAAGGTTATGTACAGATTAAAGAAAAGGATGTGGCTTATCGTTCCAAAATTTCTGAATCAGAATTACTATATCAATTAAATATATTACATCAACAAGGTGTGTTATCTTATTTACCACAAACAACTTTACCTAAATTACTTTTTTTGCAAAATCGTATCAATTTAAAATTTCAGGATATACAACTTATAAATTACCCAATTCTAAAACAAAAGCGCTTGTATCAAATAAATTCGGTAATAGATTATGTTAAGGAAGAGAATATTTGCAGGAGCCGTTTATTGTTAAGTTATTTTAATGAAACAGAATTTAAAGATTGTATGTATTGTGATGCCTGTATTAAAAATCATAAGGCACAAATAGAATCAAATTTAGAAATTCAAAACGCTATAAAAATAGAGCTAAAAATGGAACCTTTGCCAATTGATACTATTACTGTGCGTTTGCAAAAATTTAATTCGAAACGCGTTACAGAAGTTATTAATCAAATGATTGATGAAGAAGATTTAGTTATTACTAAAGATAAAATAGTATCTTTAAATAGAAATTAACCTATGCAACAAGGCACCTTATACCTTTTACCAGTTGGGCTTGGCGAATGCGATTTAGAAACCGTTTTACCAAAGCGCAATTTTGAACTTATTGATAAACTCAATTATTTTATTGCAGAAAATGACAAAGAAGCGCGTGCTTTTTTAAAGCAATGTAAATACCAAGAAATTAGCCGTGCTGATATTCAACTCATAAATCAACACACAAAAACCGAAGAATTAAATGAATACCTTTTGCCAATAAAAAATGGACATGATATTGGTTTAATGAGTGATGCTGGCTGTCCGGGTATTGCCGATCCTGGAGCTGAAATTATAAAACAAGCACATCGTAAAAAAATAAAAGTTGTCCCCTTAGTTGGACCTAGTTCAATTGTTTTATCAATTATGGCAAGTGGTTTTAATGGACAAAATTTTGCCTTTAATGGTTATTTGCCAATAGATAAAGTAGAACGTAATAAACGAATTAAGGAACTTGAACAAATTGCTTTAAAGCATAAGCAAGCTCAATTTTTTATAGAAACTCCCTACAGAAATACGAGTATTTACGAAGATTTATTAAAAAGCTTACAACCAAATTCATTATTGCTAGTGGCAACTAATATTACTTTAGAAAGCGAAAGTATTATTGTGAAACCCATTAGCGAATGGAAAAAAACAGTTGCTCCTGATTTTGTGAAACAACCAACAGTGTTTGGTATTTATTTTTAAACTATATAATAAATTATTATGAATACATTTTTGCTTTTTGTTGTTATTATACTTTTAGTGATATTTTATATTAGTCAAAATTCTAAGCTGAAATTTTTGCAAAATGAATTGGCTAAGCTTCAAAAATACGTAAAGGAATTAAAATCAACAAGTGGTCAACAACAGCAAGCTCAGGTTATTAAACCACTTGAAAATGTTGAATTAAACAAGGAACCAATTGTTAAACCCGAAATTGTAACTCCTCAAATTATTGAACCTATTATTGTTCCTCCAATTATTAATGAAGTAATACCTCCAATTAAAAAAGAAGTTATTTTAGATGAACAAGCTATTAATGAAAAAATAGCCCAAATTAATATTGCTCAACAAACGCCACAGAGTAATATGCCTCCACCAGTTCAAAAACCATATGTACCTCAAGAATCTTGGTATGATAAGTTTAGAAAGAATAATCCTGATTTAGAAAAATTTGTTGGAGAGAATTTAGTAAGTAAAATAGGTATAGCTATATTAGTTATTGGTATTGCCTTTTTTGTGAAGTTTGCCATTGATAAAGAATGGATTAATGAAATTGCACGTGTAGGCATTGGCGTGTTATGTGGAGTAATTTTATTAGTGTTTGCACACCGTTTACATAAGCGTTTTACAGCATTTAGTTCTATTTTAGTGGCAGGTGGAATTTCTGTGTTTTATTTTACAATCGGAATTGCTTTTCATCAATACCATTTATTTACACAAACTCCGGCATTTATAATTATGTTATTTATAACTGGCTTTAGTGTATTTACTTCAGTTCTTTATAATCGCATTGAATTAGCAGCATTATCACTTATTGGTGGATTTGCAACTCCATTTATGGTAAGTACTGGACAAGGTAATTATGTAGTATTATTTACTTATGTATTAATACTTGATATTGGTATGCTAGTTTTGGCATATCTACGTAAATGGAATTTAATAAATATTTTGGCTTATATTTTTACAGTTGTATTGTATTATGGATGGCTTCAAGTAAAAGTAATAGGTGAAGATAATCCTCCTTATAAAGGTGCCTTTATTTTTGGAATTTTATTTTATTTGATATTCGTTTTAATGAATGTTATTAATAACATCAAAGAGAAACGTAAATTTGGTGCAATTGATTTATCAATTTTAATAAGCAATACATTTATTTTCTATGGAACAGGTATGCTAATTTTAAGTAATTACCACCCCGAATTAGAAGGTTTATATAGCATTTTAATGGGCTTATTTAATTTAGTGTGTTCTTGGTTATTATACAAGAAATTTAAGGCTGATGAAAAGTTGGTGTATTTAATGATTGGTTTAACCCTTACATTCATTACACTTGCTGCGCCAGTTCAATTGCATGGTAATTACATTACCTTATTTTGGGCACTCGAAGCGGTATTGCTAATTTGGTTAGCTCAAAAATCAGGGATTGTTTTATACCGTTTAGTATCTGTTGTAATTACTGTTTTAATGGGAATAAGCTTATTAATGGATTGGACAAATGTTTACGGGCATGGAACAGATGTTGCAATTATTTTAAATAAAGCTTTTATAACAGGCTTGGTTTCTAGTGGCTCTTTATTAGCGGTTGTTTTGTTACTAAGAAAGGAAACTCTAAAATTATCTTATTTAGGAATTCCTTTTCATCCGCAAAATTATTCAGCAGTACTCAAAATTGGATTTATTGGCATGCTTTATTTAACAGGTTTATTAGAAATAGTATATCAGTTTGGCCAATATTGCGAAGTATACACTGTTACTATAATTGGTGTGGCTTATCATTTACTTTATTTTACTGTTTTAAATATTTTAGTGAAACCAACTGCAAGTAAAACTATTCTTATTGCTAATTATATTTTAAACTACGTTAATTGTGGTTTATTTGTTTTGGCTTTTGCCTTAATACCTATTGCAGATTTTAAAGAGAATTTAAGTTCTGCTTATCCTAATAATATTGGGTTCATAGCACATTATATTTCTTTAGCATGTGCAAGTTATATGGCTATACGTATGTATAAATTACGTCATGCATCAAATACACCAATAATGAATATGAATGTTTTAAATACTATTTTATGTTCTATTGCTATTGTGTATGTATCAAGTGCCGAGTTAGTTTTACATGTAGAAAAGTTTTCTATTCCTTTTGTGGCAAGCCCCAATGGAGATTATAATTACCTAGCAATGGAATTATATGATACAATAAAAACAAATGTGGTAAAAATTGGATTCCCTATATTATGGGGTGTTTTAGCATTTGCATTTTTATTTTTTGGTATGAAAAAACAAAACAAACCATTTAGGGTTGTAGCTTTGGCTTTATTAGCATTAACACTCATAAAACTATTTACTTATGATATTAGTAATGCTTCGGAAGCAGGAAAAATTGTAGCCTTTATAATATTAGGTTTAGTGTTATTAATTATATCATTCATGTATCAAAAAATTAAGGCATTACTAATTGATGAAAAAGATAATCAAACCGAACAAAAACAATAAATATCAACAAATGAAAAAACTATTTTTAATATTGTGTTTACTTACTGGTTTAAGCATTAGCTCTCAAACGTTTAAACATCAGGCATCTATTAATACCAATACAACTGTTGGATTACAGAAAATTGAAATGACCCCAAGTCATAAACAGTTTATGAAGAGCAATTTTTGTGATGTGCGTATTTTTGATTCATCTCAAGTGGAAATCCCTTATATCATATTAAGTGAGCCAGTAGTAAAATCTAAAACTGATTTTATAGAATATCCTATCATATCTCAAAAGCATTTTGGTACTTATACCGAAATAATCATTGAGAATAAAAATCATGATAAATTAAGTAACATCGCATTTAATATTAATAATTCTGATGCTTTAAAGTATTGTTCGATAGAAGGCAGTAATGACGCTAAGCAATGGTATACAGTTAGTGCACTGCAAGAATTAAGTTTATCATATAATGAAAATTACACAAATCAATACAAGTGTATTTATTTTCCATTGAATGATTATGCTTATTTTAAACTATTAATTGATGATTGGAAAGGATTTGGAATTGATTGGTTATCTGAAGCACCATTTAAGGTAAATTCGGCAGGGTATTTTAAGAACTCTTTTATTTCTGGTAAATTAAATTCAGTGTCGTTTTTACAAAGTATAACAACCGATTCAAAGGCAAAAACAACTACTGTAAAATTGACATTTAATAATAATCAAAGTATCAATCATATAGAATTTTCAGTTTCTAATCCTCGTTTATTTTTAAGAGAAGCTGTAATTTATACTTTGGATGAAGTGAAAGAAAAAAATAAGCCAAGTAGATTTGTAAGAAATACCAATTGCACATTTGAGTTAAATTCTGAAAAGCCTTTAATATTTGATATTCCAGAGGTTTTATCTAGAGAAGTATTTATAGAAATAGTAAATAACGATAACCAAGCCTTGCAAATTGATTCAATAAAATGTAAGCAATTAGCGAGTTATCTGGTTTTTGATGTTGCAAAAAATAAGTCGTATACACTAAAGTGTGGTGATGAAAAATTAAACAGACCAACTTATGATTTAATTAATTTTGTGAAAGAAAGTCCGCAGTTACTGCCGGCAGCTACTCTCTCTGAGTTTAAAGAACTAGCAACTGATGCGGCTGTAGCTGCTCCTGAGAAGAAATTTTATGAAACAAAATTATTTTTATGGATATGTGTAATCATTGGTGCATTAGCTATTGCTTTATTTAGCTACAAGCTAATGAAGGATATGAAGGGTAATGAGTAAATTTAAAATAAGCATTCCGTAATAACAGATTCATTGAAAATACAATGCCAAAAAGTTTAAATAATATAATTACTTCAGAAGATTACTTTAAAGAATTGAAAAACACTTTTCCTGAAATTGCTTTAAAGATTGATGGCGAAGACGGTGAACATTTTAAAATGGAACGTTTTGCTGATTATACAATAAAACAAATCCAGACAAATAATATTGCTGAATTGAAGAGATGTTTTGACTTTCAGAATGAAAAAATATCAATATGCCCAGCATTGGAAAGTGCAATGGTTGTTTCTTATTGTGAATCATTATTATTAGGTGATTTAGCTTCAATTATAAATAACTTTACTAGTTATATGAAACCTAGATTATTTAAAATGTATGATGATTATAAAGTATTTTATTTTGACCTAGTTGAAAAAAGTAAATAATCATGACAAAATATAACATACCCTATTTCTCTATTAGATTGCTAACTATTTTAGCGTATTTTCTTCCATTTGTTTTCTTTTTATCTACATGTACAGGTCATTTAAATTCGAAGCAAGCGTATAATCAAGAAGACGCAATAATAAATGAGAACATTAAATTGAAAAATAAAATTGATAAAATCACATCCGTTTTAGAATCTTATGATACTGCATACACAAATAGAGAATCTATCAATTCCGAGATATTAGAAACTATTAATAGAGAATTTAACACAACTGATAATATTACGAATGTCAATTCCCAATTTTTGGAGCGCTTTTTTTCACCTACCAATTATTCGTTATCTGCAATAGGAGCAATTGTGTTTTATAAAAATATGTTGGGGAGAATATTTCTGGGGATAAGTTTATTTATTTCCTTGCTAACGTTTTTATTTTGGATTTTTATTAATAAAAAACGTTGGGGAATTTATTTTATAGCTGTAAATTTAATTACAGTATGTGTATTTGCAGTGGAGTGCTATTTTTCTGGAGTAACTTTATTAATAGGGGGTTGGGTACTGGTATTCTTACTTCTTGTACAATTACTAACTGAATTTCAAAATAGGAATAGCTTGGATAAATAATTTCTTCGTAATTGCTATAAAATCAATTCACAACATCACCTCTTAAATCTCTGTATCTTTTTCTAGCCTCAACAACATAAATACTTCCAGGATAATTGGTAATTAAATCTTGGTAAAGTTGTTTTGCTTTTTCTTTGTCATTTAAATAGCGTTCATATAATTCTGCTTCTTTAAATAAAGCATCATCACCATATAAATCTGTTGGATAGAATTCTACAATGTTAGCATACATTTTGGCCGCCTCCGCATACTTATTTGTCTGTTTAAATATTTCCGCTTTTTTGTAATAAATATCATCACCCAAGGTATGTTCGCTAAATAAACTATTTATGCTATCAAGTTTTAATAAGGCATCATCGTATTTATGTTGAACTATTAGTAAATCTGCACTAGCAAACATGCTCAATGGCACATCATTCGTATCAATGCCAATTGCATCAGAAATGACTAAAGATAAATCAAGCGCATCATTTGCAATGGTTTTAGTAGTTGAACCTTTTAAAACATCGCATTGCGATTTTGCCCATTTAAAGTCTGAAGCATAATAACTTAATTTTGCGTTTCTAAATTTTGCTTCTTGCCCTATTATTTCATATTTAAAATCTTTTTCAACTTGCGAGTATATTAGCGATGCATCCCAAATATTGCCAGTTAATAAATGCATGTCTCCTAAGTCGAGTTTTATTTCAGCTAAAGCATTTTTATCAAAGGTGTAATTTGTGGTAGCATCTTCTAAAAGTGTAATTGCTTCTTGTGGTTGATTTAAGTAATAAGCCTTTAATAATGCTGATTTTTTTAATAATGGTAGTGTGCCTGTTGTAATGCCATATTGTTTTAATGCAACTTCAATTTCTGTGTTTAAAGTTTGGATATCAGTTTGTATGGGATTAATAGATTTGGTAATTTGTAAATAACGGGCATTTATTTTTTCAATACTTGCAGCATCGTAATAAGGATTTTCTTTTCCTCTACTAATTATATATTGGTAACATTTTTCTGCAACAAAATAATTCTCATTGGATACACAAAGTTTTCCTAAATTCATTACTCTTCCTCCATCTCCTTTTAACCTTTTATCTAAGGCTTTTGATTGTGTAAAAGCTCCTTCAAAATCTTTTTGTTGTGTTTGTAAGAAAATTAAAAATTCTGAAAAAATGGTTTTGTCTGGCGAATGTTGAATTCGTTTTTGTAATTCTTGCTTTAAGATTGGATTATTCAATCCACCATTTTTTTCATCATAGCCTAAAGATTGTTGCAGGTTAGATTGTGCAGTGTAAAGTTCACTTTCTCTAAATTCAATGGCATCAAGGTATTCGTTTACCATTGCTTTTAAATCGCCTTTCTTTTTGTACAACTCCGCAATTTCATAATAATAGGGGTAAACTTCTGCCGTTTGTTTTCTACCTTTTAAGTATACTTCAATAGCGTAATCAAATAACTCTTCCTCCTCAAAGGCATGTGCTAAAGTAAAAATGGTACTTTGTTCAGGTATTACTTCTTTAACAGCTCTATCGTATTGTTCTTTTTCTTTATTTGTATTTCCTTGTAACTTGTATACTTTGCCTAATCTAACATACAAATAAACATTACCGTCGCTTCGTTTTATTTGCTTTTTAGTTATTTTTTCGGCTTTCGAATAATCTTTAGTTTCTATTAAACATTTGTAATAGTAAGTGTAGTAGGCATCAGGAAGTTTATCATATAACTTATCAAAATACGAGATTGCTTTATCATATTCTTTTTGTTCATAATACTGCATAGCTAATTTATCATCGTTGTTTTTTTGGGCAACAATAACAAATGAATTTAGACTCAAAAAAAATAAGATTATTATAT
>CALMMX010000239.1 GCA_937868545.1 uncultured Bacteroidota bacterium | reverse complement strand
ATGCTCATATATGCTCTAATTTTTGCCAATTCAACTTCTAAATGTGCAATGGTTTTTTCCATTTGAGATTTTGCACTTTCTAAAACTGTTTTAATATCGCTCATGTTATTATTTTTTTGTAAAGATAATTTTTTAACTCGATTTTTTATAATTTTTTCTACATCATTAAACTGCAACTTCTGCTTTAATATGTGGGTGTGGGTCGTAATTTTCCAAAATAAAGTCTTCTATTTTAAAATCAAAAATTGATTTTACCTCTTTGTTAATTGTCATTTTAGGTAAAGGTCTTAAATCTCTACTTAATTGTAAGTTAGCTTGTTCAATATGATTTGAGTATATATGAGCATCTCCAAGTGTGTGAACAAAATCACCTAATTCTAAATTACAAACTTGTGCTACCATCATAGTTAAAATGGCATATGAAGCAATATTAAATGGAACACCTAAAAATATATCAGCACTTCTTTGGTATAATTGACAACTTAATTTTCCGTTAGCAACATAAAATTGAAAAAATGCATGGCAAGGTGGTAATTTCATATTATTAATATCTGCAACATTCCATGCACTAACAATTAATCTACGCGAATCTGGATTGTTTTTAATCATATCCACTACTTGCGAAATTTGATCAATGTGTTTGCCATCTGGCGTTGGCCAACTGCGCCATTGGTACCCATATACTGGCCCAAGGTTTCCTTCTGCATCTGCCCATTCGTCCCAAATTCTTACTCCATTATCTTTTAAATATTTAATATTTGTATCACCCTTTAAAAACCATAATAATTCGTGAATAATTGATTTAGTATGGAGTTTTTTTGTAGTTAATAAAGGAAAGCCTTCTGCCAAATTATAACGCATTTGATAGCCAAATACACTGGTAGTGCCTGTTCCTGTTCTATCTTCTTTTTTTACACCATTTGCTAATACATGGCGCATTAAATCATGATACTGTTTCATTTTAAAATATTAAATAAATATTCTATAAAAATAAAAAACCTTTCTGCATTTACAGAAAGGTTTTATTAAAGGTTATTAAACAAATTTTACAAAAGGTTAATATGCCCAATAAATTCTCTGGTTTTATTTTTATAATCATTCACCTTTATTTTATAAATATAGGTTTCTTGTTTACATAAGTTACCATGCTTATTTTTACCATCCCAACCTGTATTAATGTTGTTAGTTTTGTAAATTAATGCACCCCATCTATCAAAAATACTCATTTCAAAAGTTTCATCATTAAAGAATCCAATTCCTTGTACTTTAAAAATATCATTTAATCCTTCTCCTCTGTGTGGTGTAAATGAATTAGGTATAAATAGTGCAAATTCATCTTCTACTTTTATAATTTTCATTACAGAATCTATACAACCAAAACTATTTACTACTGTTAAATAAACAGGGTAAGAAAAAGGTTCAGTGTATGTATGTGTGGGGTTTTGAGAACTTGATGTATCTTGGTTAATGCCATTAAATGTGTCTCCAAAATTCCAATGCCAATTTTTTAAAGGTAATCCTATGGTTGATAAATCGTTAAATTGCACCATATTATCAAGTACAGTAGGATTATTTGGATTCCAATCAAAATCAGCATTAGGTTTAGGATCTACAGTAATAAATGTATTATTTTTTAAGGAATCAACACATCCATTAATATCTGTTACAGTTAGAGTTGCTCCATAAACGCCACTTGTAGGAAAGCAATAAGATGATGTATTACAACCACTATAAGCTAATTTATTTGAGAAACGCCATTGGCAGTTAGTTGATGTTGGAACAGAAATACAATTTAAATCTGTACAAAAAATTTCACAGCCTCTGTTAGTTGTAGTTGACATTGTAATTACAGGACTTGGGTTAACTGTAACTGTAATAGTTGTAATTGCTGGTAAAGTTGCAATACAATTAGCATCTGTAATAGTTAATGAATACACCATGGTTGATATACCCGTAATAGTTGTACTTGCAGAATTTGGTGCAGAAACACCACTTGTTGGACTCCACAAATAGTTAAATAAACCCGTTCCTCCTGTTCCCAAACCACCAACGGTTGTGCTTTTTCCAACACATAGTGTTTTACTTTGTGGAGAAATTGAAAAGCTTAATGGATTGTATACAGTTACATTTACAGTGCCCATTGTAGCACAAAATCCTGTGTAAACTGTAACTGAATATGTTCCACTATTTAATAATGAAGCATTATTTATAATTGGATTTTGTATAGATGCAGTAAAACTATTTGGACCAGTCCAACTATATGAAGTTCCTCCGCTTGGACCGTTTAAATTTATATCGCCATTGTTACAAACTGTTGGGATTAATGCTAATGGAGTGATAGATGCAGGCAAAATGGTTAATGAACAAGTTGTTTTTGTAGAACATGTACTTGTACCCACTACAAAATAGGCCGTAACAGTGTATGTGCCACCTTGACTTAAGCCAATAGAGGTGATTGTTGGATTTTGTGCAGAAGAGGTAAAACTTGCAGGTCCGCTCCAACTGTAATAGGTAGCTCCTACGGCATTAGTTGAATTAAAAATTTGGGTACCACCTTGGCATATTGTGTAAGAAGGAGTTGTAATAACTGGCGATGTAGGAATTAATCCAACAGTATTTGTAGCAGTTGCAGTACAGCCATTTGCAGCTCGCCCTGTAACGGTATACGTTCCCATCATACTTGTTGTAGCTGATGGTATAGAAATCCCTGCAATGGTTGTTGTGGCTGTTAATGCCGGTGGACCTCGCCAAACGTAATTTGTAAAACCAGATGAAGCAGTTAAATTTAAAGCACTACCTGGACAAAGTAAACTATTTGTTGATAATGTTAAAGTTGGAATAGATAAAACGGTTACAGTACTTGTAGAAACAACTGTTGTATAGGTTGCACTTAAGGTATTTGTTCCACCAATTGTTACGGTATAAATTGTAGTAGCTGCAGGAGATACAATGATTGTAGGTGTTGAAAGTGCACCAGGCATCCATGTATAAGTTGGTGATCCTAAATTAGTACTAGCAGAAACAGTAGCAGTTTTTCCGGCACAAATAGTTTGGCTTCCGCTTGTGGCCAATAAACTACAGTTTGTTGAACCCGTACTGCCTGTGTTTAATCCAAAATTAATATTTTGAGGAATACCAGAATAGTTAGTAATTAATAGCATGTAATATTGACCTACAATAGCACCAGCTATTGTACAAGTTTCTGTAGCAGAAGCAGAAAAACTACAATCAACAGTATTACCAGCAGTTAAACTTCCACAATTTCCAGTTGCGCTGGTAAATGGCCCCCAGCAAATAAAATCTACATCACCTCCGGCCGAGCCTGCAATGTCAATAATAACAGAACCACCTGAAGATACTTGAAAATAATACCAAGCAGGGTTTGGTTGAGAAAATAGGCAACCGTAATCTGGCCCTGGCGCAGCTGATGCACCGCTTGTACCCGCAGGAAATGTATAAGAACTTGCACCAGCGCAAAATGGAGCTGCGCTACCGCAACCACTTTGAGCATATATATTAATTGAATTAATAAATAAACTTAATATGAATATTATTTTAAATGGTTTGCTTTTCATTTTTTAACTAAATACTTTTTTATTTTACTACTGTTATATTCCCTCGTTTATTTATAACAGTACCACTTTTTAATTTTGCAGATATCTGGTATATAAATACTCCTGAGGTTACCGCATAGCCTTTATATTTTCCATCCCATCTTTTTGAAACATCATCACTTTCAAATACCATTTCTCCCCATCTATCATAAACTCTAAAAATGAGTTCTTTAATACAATTACCATAAACACCTAATTCATCATTGTGCCCATCGTTATTTGGTGAAAATGCATTTGGAACAAATACATCCCCACATTTAACAAAAATATCAACACAAGTAGAATCTTTACATCCATCTATTGATGTTACATCAACACAATACGATATATCATCCATTGGTGTTGCAATAGTAACAGGACAAACAGAGCAACTCAAATTAGAATTTGGAGTCCATGTATAAGTAACACCACCAATTCCTGATAACGAAACAGGTTCACCTTGAAAAGTTTCATTACTAGAAGCACTTAAACTTGCTTGGAATACGGATGAACCAGCGATATTAGTATTAAATGTTGATTTACATTTATTAGCATCTTCTATAGTTACTGAATAATTAGCAGCACATAAACTTGAAATTAATGATTGAGTAGAAACACTTGGAGCCCAAGTATAAGAATAGGGTGCAGATCCTGCGGAAGCAGAAGCAGTGATGATACCATTGCACAAACCGCAAGTAGTATTTGTGGTAGATAAAACAGCAATAATTGGGGAAGGAATTACACTTATTGTTTTTACAGCAGAGGAAGTACAAGTTCCTACGCTTACAATTACGGTGTAATTAGTAGTTGTTAAAGGTGTTGCAGAAGTAATGGAGCTTGATGGTGATCCCAATGTACCTGCTGGAGACCAAGTATAACCAGTTGCTCCAAGACTATTACAGGTTAAAGTAGCTGTATTGTTTACGCACAAAGTATTGCTTGAAGCTGTAATTGTTAAAGTTGGAGAAGGTATTACAGAAACTGTAGTTACTGCTGATACTGTACATCCTGCAACGGTTCTACCAATAACTGTATAAGTTCCTGCCATACTAGTTGTAGCCGAAGGTCTAGTTATTGTTGCAACAGTTGTTGTTGCAGAATAAGCTGGCGGACCAGACCATACATAATTTGTAAAACCTGGAGATGCAGTTAAAATAATATTACGACCAGCACAAACTGGACTATTACTCGATAGTGTTAGGGAAGGTAAAGAAAGTATAGTAACAGTAGAAGTATTTACAACAACTGTAGGAGTGCTAGAAACTGGATCTAAACCACTAGTTGTTACTGTATATACAGTCGTTATTGCTGGTGAAACAGTAATACTACTTGTTGTGGCTCCACCTGGGGTCCATAAATAAGTAGGACCAACTAAATTTGAGGTAGCAGTTAAAGTTGCTGTTTTACCTGGACAAATAGTTTGGCTAGTAGCACTTGATAATAAACTACAATTTGTAGAGCCAGTACTAGCAGGGTCTTGACCAAAATTAATGTTTTGAGGAATACCTGAGTAATTTGTAATTAATAGCATATAAAATTCACCTGCTATAGCTCCTGCAATTGTACAAGTTTCAGTAGCTGATGCAGAAAAACTACAATCTACAGTATTTCCAGCGGTTAAACTGCCACAGTTACCAGTTGCACTTGTAAATGGTCCCCAACAAATAAAATCAACATCACCACCAGCAGAACCAGCAATATCAATAATGATTGTACCACTTGTAGACACTTGAAAATAATACCATGCGGGGTTGGGTTGAGAAAAAAGACATCCATAATCTGGACCTGGTACTGCCGAAGCACCACTTGTACCAGCTGGAAATGTGTAAGAACTGGCACCAGAGCAAAAGGGTGCAGCACTACCACAACCACTTTGAGCTTTAGCCAATATAGTAAATCCCACTAATAATATTAGAAATATAGATTTTAAAATTTTCATTTATGTGTTAAATTTATGTTACAAATAAATTACAATAAAATAACCTATTTGACACTGCAAGTTAACATGAATACTACAAATTACATGATTTTTTAATCAGTTAATCACGATAATTACTCAGAATAATAGTAATCTTAATAATTACGCTTATTATTTAACATTTGAAGACACTTTAAATGGAGAAAGTTGTGACAAAAAACTCAATTAGTATTAATTCGAAATATTATATGAATTATTCAATAGCATCTTGAATTTTATCCATTTTTTCTTCAGTGTATTTTCCAGAAATTGTTTCTACAATATTACCTGATAAATCAATAACATAAAAATAGGGTAAGTTTTCGTCTTTTGGATTTAACTTCTCTTTTAAAATTTTAATGTCTGTATCACAGTCAATTACATTTTTCCATAAATCTTTTTGAGTACTAGCCTTAAAATCATTTGCCGCTTTTTTAAAACCACTTATTAATGGTATGAAGTAGTAGTTTACATCAAAATAATTTGCTACATCAAAGTAATCTGTTCCTTTAGGTTTGGCAACAAAAACATCATACATAGGTTGAATCCATGTTTTTAAATCCTCTTCGGCACTTCTTTTATAGCAAATACCAATTATAGTGAATTTTTTTGCTGGTTTTTCGGGTAATGTTGCTGCAGTACCTTCTAATGTATGTCCAGATAATGTTGGAAATTGTTTTTTAGTTTGTGCATTAAGCGTGTAACAAAATGCAATAATTAAAATGGTAATTAGGCTTTTCATAATATGTAATTTTTAATGAGTTTGATGTATTTTAAATCTAAGTAATGTGTTTTATACAGCAAATGCTGTGCTAGATTTTAAATGAACATAATTCTATAAACCTCCTAACATACAAATTCTATCGAATTCTTCAGGTTTCACAATACCTACGGATAAGCGTTGCAATTTCACTAATTGCATATCTTTTAAATATTCGTCAGCTTTTATTTGAGCAAGAGTTACAGGATTTTTTAATGCCTTAAATGGCGCCACATCTACGCAAACCCAAGCATCTTCGGTGGTTGTAGGGTCTTGGTAATATTCTTTTACAAGTTTTGCAATTCCAACAATACACATCCCTTCATTGCTATGATAAAATAAAAGTAAATCACCTTTCTTCATAGCCTTCATGTTATTACGTGCGGCATAATTTCTTACACCATCCCAACATGCTTTTTTATCTTTCTTAAATTGATCCCAACTGTATTTAAAAGGTTCTGATTTTATGAGCCAATAGTTCATATTAGTTTATTTGATAGTTAAGTAGATTAAATTTAAAATTACAGCTTAAATATGGTAAAAAAAGTTGATAAATTAACCATTAATAAATTAGATAAATATTAGTTTGATTTCTTATTCAAATTATTAGATTTGTTACGCATTAAATTAAAATATAAATGGCACATTTATCAGATAGAATAAATCTTATTTCGGAATCACAAACAATAGCCATGGCTAGAAAAAGTCGTGAGTTAAAAGCTCAGGGTATTGATATTATTAGTTTAAGTTTAGGTGAGCCCGATTTTGCAACGCCAGATGTTGTAAAGCAAGCTGCTATAAAAGCAATTAATGATAATTTTAGTTATTATACTCACGTTAGTGGATACGTAGAATTACGTGAGGCTATTTCTCGCAAATTTAAAAGAGATAATAATTTAGATTATACAGCCGATGAAATAGTTGTATCTACAGGTGCAAAGCAAAGTATTGCAAATGCAGTGTTATGTTTAATAAATCCAGGAGATGAAGTATTAATTCCTACACCATTTTGGGTTAGTTATTTAGAGATTTTGAAATTGGCAGGAGGTACGCCAATTATGATTGATACAGAAATTGAAAATGATTTTAAAGTTACGGCTGCGCAATTAGAAAAACACATTACGCCCAAAACTCGCATGATGATTTTTAGTACACCATGCAACCCTACTGGTTCTGTATATAGCAAACAAGAATTAAGAGAAATTGCAGATGTTATTAAGAAGTATGATGAGTTATATATTATTAGTGACGAAATATACGAACATATAAATTTTGTTGGTGGACATGAAAGTATGGCTCAATTTGCAGATATAAAAGATAGAGTTATTACAATTAATGGTGTTTCTAAAGGATTTGCAATGACTGGATGGAGAGGTGGAATAATGGCTGCTCCAAAATGGATTGCACAGGCTTGTGATAAAATGCAAGGTCAGTTTACTTCTGGAACTTGCAGTATAACACAAAAAGCTATGCATGCGGCTATGGATTTACCTGCAGAAAGCACTTATTACATGCGAGATGCTTTTTTAAAACGCAGAAATTTAGTACTTGAATTAATGAAAGATATACCAGGATTTAAAACTAATGTTCCTGATGGTGCATTTTATGTGTATCCTGAAGTATCTGCCTTATTTGGTAAATCTTACAATGGTTTTACTATTAATAATGCTACAGATTTATCAATGTATTTATTAGATGTTGCCTATGTTGCTTTGGTTCCAGGTGCTGCATTTGGTGATGATAAGTACATCCGTTTTTCATATGCAACTTCTGAAGATAAGTTAATAGAAGCCTTAAAACGAATGAAAGAAGCAATTGCAAAACTTAGTTAATTATAATCTAAATAAATTTTCATAAAGAGTAGTGGTTAATAGATGAAAAAGTTTTCTGTAAAAAAAGAACATATACGCGAAATATTTAAATCATTTAATAATTTAAATGTGTTAATTATTGGCGATGTAATGATAGATAGTTACTTATGGGGTAAAGTAAATCGAATTTCGCCAGAAGCACCTGTACCAATTGTTACAGTTACTAAAAAAGAAAAACGCCTAGGTGGTGCAGCAAATGTTGCTTTAAATATTATGGCTATGGGTGCCAATCCTATATTATGTTCGGTAATTGGAATTGATTTTGAAGGACAGAATTTTTTAGAATTATTAAAAAAAGAAAAACTAAGTCAAAAGGGAATTTTAAAATCTAGAACACGAATTACTACTGAAAAAACACGTGTTATAGGTAATAATACACAATTGCTAAGAATTGATGAAGAGGTAGAGGAAGATATTACACCATCTGAAACGCAGCAATTAATTACTTTGATTTCTTACATTATTCAACACGAAAAAATTGATTGCATTTTATTTGAAGATTACAATAAAGGATTAATTACTCCCAAATTAATTTCTAAAGTTGTTGAAATGGCTAAAAACAAAGGCATTCCAACATGTGTAGATCCTAAAAAGCGTAATTTTAATGCTTACAAAGGTGTTACATTATTTAAACCAAATTTAAAGGAGTTAAGAGAAGGTTTAAAATTAGATATTTCATCTGATAACATTAATGAATTGCAAAGAGCGGTAAGCAGTTATAGAGTTAAACAAAAATTTGAAACTGCTTTAGTAACATTAGCAGAAAAAGGTGTTATTGTAAATTCTCGTTCAATTAAAGAACATACACAAGCACATATAAGAAGTATTGCTGATGTAAGTGGAGCAGGGGATACAGTTATTAGTATTGCATCACTTTTAGCAGCATTAAGAGTTAATCCAATTTTAATTGCACATATTTCTAATTTAGCAGGAGGTTTAGTGTGTGAACAAATTGGCGTTGTACCTGTTAATAAAGAACAATTACTTGAAGAAACTTTAAAATTAGATTTTGTAAAATAAAATCTAATAATCAAGTAAAAAAAATACTAGAACTTGAAATAAAAAAAATGGAAACTGTAACTCCCTATAATACCAATGATTCTAAAAAAAATCAGGTAGCGCATATGTTTGATAACATTGCTTTTAGATATGATTTTTTGAATTCACTTCTTTCGCTTGGTATTCATAAAGGTTGGAGGAAAAAATGCATTGCTTTGATTTCAAGTAAGAAACCAAAATTTATTTTGGATGTAGCAACTGGAACTGCTGATTTTGCAATTGGTGCACTCAAATTGAATCCTACCAAAATAACAGGTATTGATATTAGCGAAGGAATGATGAAGTTTGGCAGAGAAAAAATAAAAAAAATAAATGCCGAATCGATTATTAATTTAACTTATGGTGATGCTGAAACTTGCGATATTTCTGATAATTCTATTGATGCAATTACAGTTGGTTTTGGTGTAAGAAATTTTGAACACCTTGAGAAAGGTTTAATTAACATGAATCGCATGTTAAAGCCAGGTGGACAAATTTGTATTTTAGAATTTTCTACACCAAGAAAAACGCCTTTTAAACAGTTTTATAAGTTCTATTTTAAATATGTAACACCTACTTTAGGTAAAATATTTTCGAAAGACGCTCGTGCTTATACTTATTTACCGGAGTCGATAAAGGTTTTTCCTGATAATGAAAATTTTGTTGAAATACTTAATAAATGTGGATACACAAATGCGAGTTATCAATCTTTAAGTTTTGGATTAGCCGCTATTTATTTGGCTGATAAGAAATAAAGGGATTTACCTAAAAAGCGCAATTTTACCGTTTCTTACTACTTTTTTATCTGTATTTCTTTGGATTAATTCCATTCGATACACATACACATCATCCGGACATGGATTGTTTTTAAATTTACCATCCCATTTTGAATTGATGTTATTTGAATTGAAAACTACGTTACCCCATCTATCCGAAATAATCATTGAATAGTAGCTGTATTCGCATTGAAAGGTCCCGTAAAATAAATCATTTCTGTCATCATCATTTGGAGTAAAACTATTAGGGATAAAAATCTCACATTCACAATTCTTATACTTTACGTTTACGCTATCAGTTTTTGTCCCACAATTTTTTGAAACTGTTTTTACCCAATAAATCCCTTCTTTTGTTGCATTTATGGATGGTGAATTTGAACCAGTGTTCCAATATATTTTAACATCGCTAGGAGCCTTTATAGATAATGTTTTGTTTGGTTCGTTTTCGCAAACTATAAATTCTTTGCCAAAATTAGGTAATGCTCCGGTAAAACTAGATACCTTAAATGTATCAATATAAGTACATCCCTTGTTAGATATTTTAACCCAATATTTACCTGCTTTTTCTATTTTAATATTATCTGCAGTTTCACTGGTGCTCCAATTATATTTATAAAATTTATTTTTTGTTTTAATGTTTAATATTGAACCACTGCATAAGATAGTGTCGCGTATGTTTAATTTTGGTCTGTCGATAATTTTAACGTATGTGTTTTCTAAATACGATTTTTTACCATCTCTAATTTTTAAAACATATTGCCCCTTAAATTTTAAATAATTTTGTTTTGAATTATAAATAGACCCATAAGGTGTTTCCCATTGTATAATTGCATTTTTTGAGATTTGTTCATTATTAAAATTTATTAATAATGAATCGCCTTGGCAAAGAAAAGTAGTGTCCTGTAAAAATTTTATAGGCTTAGCTTGTGCAATACTATTTGTTTGAAATAGTGCAATAAATAAAATTATAAATATGTATTTAAACCGTTTTATATTTTCTAAAATTAATTTTTTTATTCTTAATGAATTACTAATAAATCTTAATTTATTCTGTTTTTTTTGTTTATATCTGTATGGTAATTGTTATAATTGTTCCGTTACTAGGTATCTCCAAATCCTGCTTATCAATTATTTCAACAGATTGTTTTTTACCAGTTAATTTTGTGTTTAATTCTAAAATGTTTTCTATTGTTTTGGTACCCAATGATTTGTGGCCAGCTTTGGCATTTTCTTTGGCTTTATTAAAACCAATTCCATCATCTTCAATAATAATTAGCAATGTTTTTTCATTACATTTTTTGAATTTGATATATAAATTACCATGTTCATGTTTTGGTAAAATACCATGTATGATTGAATTTTCGGCATAAGGCTGAATAATCATATTTGGTATTTTAATTTCGGTTGTATTTAAATTTGGTTCAACTTCAACAAAAAAATCAAATTTGCCTTTAAAACGTTCTTTTTCTAAATCTAAATAATAGTTTAATCGAGTTAATTCTTCATTTAAAGGTATTTCACTTTGCGATGCTTTTTCAATAATCATCCTAATTAACCTTGAGAATTTTGCTAAATATTCACTTGCTTTTAACGAGTCGTTGAGGTTAATGTAATTTTGTATACTAGTTAAAGAGTTGAAAATAAAATGAGGGCTCATTAAAGAGTTCATCGCTTGATGTTTTAATAAATTTACTTGTCGGTCTTCTTGCACACGACGAGTTGCTTTTGATTTAACTCTTCTAATTATAAAAAATGAAATAAGACTTAAAAATAAAAGTGAAACAAAAATTATACTTATAGTAAACCAAATAGTTTGTTTAAATGGGATGTCTTTATTTATAGTTAATAATATTGGTTCAGACCAATTAATGCCATCATAAGAACATCTTATTTCCACAGTATGTTGGCCACCTTCAATAGAGGTAAGGTGAACTTGTGTATTTTCTAAATTTAACCAACGGCTTTTATCATATTTGTATTTATAAAATTGCTTGTTTGGTTTAATATATAATGGACTTAAAAAATTGATTATTAAATCACTTTCAGAACTTTTTAAATTTAAAACGTCAGAGGTAAAAGGTAATTTTTTTTGTTCTATTTCTAGAGAGGATACAAATGGCTTTTTCGCAATTTTAATATTTAGTAACAAATCATCAATTGAACATAAGGTTGTACCCTTGTTTGTACAAATACAACAATTATTACTGTCAAAAACAATATCGTTAATGGTATTAGATTGTAATCCATTTGTCTTATTATAAATAGCAATGGGATTAAAAATTTCGTCGCAAATAAAAAGACCATCTAAAGTTGCAATCCAAATTTTGTTTTTATAGAATTTAATTTTTTTTACTGAAGTTAAACGGTGTTCACCAATTTGTTGAATTAGCGTAGAGTCTTCAAAAATAGTAATACCATTATCATTTGCTAAATATGTTTTGTGATTATAGTTTTGAATATGATTGATATTATAATTAAATAGTTCGGATTTGTATTGTATGTATTTTTTAGTTTTAAAACTATAAACAGAAAGTCCTTCTGAGGTACCAACAAAAAGTTGGTCATTTACTTCGCAAATAGTATTTATTTTAGTACGGTAATCTAAATAAGAAATTAGTGTATCTAAAATTCTATATTTTTCTGAATTATAATTTGTAATTCTAAATAGTGTTGCACTTCCATCAGCAATAAATGCTTCATTTGTTTTTTTTGCAAACTCAAAAACTCTTGAATTAATTGGGGTTAAATTATAATAGGCATCATTAATAGCGGTAGATTTAACGTTATTAGTAAGCGATTTAGCTTTTGAATAAATAACGTTTTTACCAATTGGATTTATACTAAAAATTTCTTCTCTAAATACTTCGTCTGGGGTTACAATTGTTTGAGTATTAGTTGTTTTTTTATCAAAAATAAATAACCCATTTATGGTACCAACACAAATATTATTATTTACAAAGGCTGCACTTGTAACTGGTAATGTTTTTCTTCCTGTTGTGTAATTTACATTCTGAAATAAAGAGTTTTGAATAAAATATACCCCATCATTAAATGTACCTATCCAAATATTATCATCACTATCTTTAAAAATGCAGTTTACAACAACTTTATCTATACCTAAAATATCAAAAATGTTATAGGTGATATTGTTTTCAATTACGTATAAATTATCATCTGGAATATTAGTAAACCATATTCTGTCGTATTTATCAATTAATATTTTACTAACGCTAGCTGTATTATTAAAGCTAAAAAAACTATTAGCAGCTTGTGTTTTAATGGGGATTGTTTTAAAAACTTTTTCATTTTTTAAGCATAAAATAGCATTGTCTGTTCCAAGATATAATATACCGTTTTCATCTTCAGTAATTGAGTAAATTGGATAGTTTTTGTCGAGCTTTACTTTAGCTTGTTTTTCGTTGTTAAATTGGAAAAGCCCTGTAGTTCTTCCAATTAAAACTTTGTTGTTTTTTGTTTTAAAAATACAATGAGCTCTGTTTTCGTTATCAGCAATAAATAAATCGTCTTCGGTTATTTTTCCAGTGTTTTTATCAATGGTAGAAACAGATATTTGATCAGTTAAGGAATAAGTGTAATCCTTTGTAAATACTAATTCATCAACTGAGTTATTAAATTTAAGTTGGGTATTTAAAATAGCTGTATTTGATGCATTTTTGTAATCATAAATCCCTTCTTTTCTATTAATAATTACTAGTTCATTATTTAAATTAAAACCAATGTTTCTAATATGATTTGATTTTAAGGAATTTTTTGGTTTTAATTTTGTGAAAATATAACCATCAAAATCATATACCCCATTTTCTGTGGCTAAATATAATATATTATTGATATCTTGTTTAATAGAAAAGATATTAGCATTACTTAATCCATCCTCAGGACCAAAGTGTTGAAATGAAAAACTTCTATTTTGCGCAAGAAATACATTCACCCAAAAAAGGGAAAAAATAGTAAGAATATATGTTAGTTTATTTTTCATTTTGAATGTATAAAAATAAGTAAAAAAAAGCTTAAAGTGCTTTTAAAATCTATAAAGTATGGTTTAATTTAGATAAGGTCTGGCTTGTTTAATGATGAATTGTCTTTTTTTATCTGTTTGTTCAATTAATTTAAATTCTACATCCATTCCAAATTCTTTATATTCTTTTTTTGGCCAAATTTTATATAGTTCGTAAAAATGTCTTTTTATACTTTCAAGTTGTTTTGTGAGTTCAAATAATTCTTCTGTTGTGAGTAAAGAATTGTTTTTACTAAGACTTGAATAGCTTATCCAATCAGCAGACCGTGAGTTATCATAAAATTCTGAACCAATGTTCATATATGAAATTACTTGTTCAGAAATAATACTTTTTTTTGGCGCTACAATTTCTTCTTCACCTTTTTGCATATTTATTACAAAGCCTGCTTCATAATCTCTGTACAAATTTTTTGTAATTGCAACGCCATTTACAAGTTCATTATCAATTGCTTTGTGAATTAAAACACCCATTAATAATTTGGTTTGGTCTATGTTAAAATAACTGCGCTCTTTAAAAGCTCTTAATGACCATAAACTTGCCCAAACTTTTTTAATTGCTTTTTCATAGGTTTTATTAGAGTCATTAGCTATGCCAGTTTTTGATGTGTATAAACCTGCACCATTAAAGTTGTTGCCATCTTCGCAATTTGATGAGGATCTAAATCTCACTTTATGTTTTCCGAAATTTTTTATACATAGTTTTGTAATTTGATTTAGCAAGTTTGTGTCTAATTTACTATTCGTTATTTTTTTTCTAATTTTTTTTAATTGAATATTTAATAAACTATCATTGTGTTTAATGGTGTATTCGGATAACATTTTATTTATTAATGAATCAATTCCATTATTTAGTATGTGTTTATGATAAAAGTAAAATGGTATAGCCAATGCATTGGCTGGGGTTTTTATAGTTCCATTTAATCTTTCTAATTTTTGTAATTCTGCTAAATTGCATGTTTTTGCGCCAAATGATTTTGTGTTTTTAAATGATAACGATTTTAAATAGCTAATGTGTTTGTAAGATGTATCGTACTTAATTGCAATACTTGTTTTTGATTTAAGAGTACTGCTAATTTCTTTTATTGGTGTAATAGAAACTTTGCTTTTTGAAGTTTGCATTTCTACTGGTTTCCCTTTGTATTTTCTTAAGGAATCAGACAAATAGCAGTTTTTAAGAAAAGCACTTGGTGTTTTTCTATTAGCTGTTAACAAGCAAATATGACTAAGCGGTGTTTGAAATTCATTAGTTAAAATGCCTTTGCAAATAGGAATATTATTTGAATTCCCATTGATTATTAAAATACAATTACTATAATCTTTGTATTGATTAATAGAGTCGGCATCCAAGAATGTAAGAATGCCATTGGTTTTGCCACAAAAAATAGGTTGGTAGTTTTGGTTTTTATAAAGTTCACCACTGGTAACTATTTCGAATTTTTTCTCTAGTTCTTTTTTTCTTTTAATTAATGTTGAGGTATTTATTAATATTTTGAAATTATTTTTTTTGTAAAAAGTTTCTGAAATTTTGTTTACTAAGGTTGATATAAGTTCTTCACTAATATCATCTGGAGGTGCAAATTGCAAAAAGTAATTTTTAGTATTTATATTATAATTAAAGGTGGCTAAAATGTATTTTCTATTATGGTTTTGACCGTAATTAATGATATTATAATGTTCTAACTCATCAAAATCATTTAAAATTTTAGATGTAAATAAATAATGCCATTTATATTTTACTGATTCTATATAAAATATTTTTTTTGTAGCAATTTCGTAAACTACTTTAATACATTCAATGCCATTGTAGTTTTCTGATAATGGTTTACCCTTTAAATCATCAAAATCTTGTCGATTACTAATTACAGGTAAATAATCTAAATTTCTTTTTTGTGAAAAACAATAGGGAATATTAGTGCCAAAAAAAATGGCAAATAACAATATTTGAAATAGTTGTTTATTTGCCATTTAAATAAAATGTACTAATTAATTATTTTGGAGTTACTGCGCGAGTTTTTAAGAACTCTGCAAATTCTTGAGAACGAGCCTTTGAAACTTGTATGCTTGTACCATCTGCCATCAAAATGGTTCCGCCTTCTGCATTTGAATATTCTTTTATGTAATCAATATTTATTAAGGAAGAACGATGAATTCTAAAAAATACGTTTGTTGGTAAAATTGATTCAAATTCTTTTAATGTTTTTGATGCAACAATTTTTTTATTATTGTTGTTACTTAAAAATATGTTAGTGTAATTATCAGAAGCTTCTAACCATACAATGTCTTTATAGTCAATTAAAGTAAATCCTTTACTGTGATTGATTAAAACTAAGTTTTTATCAACTGCAGCGGTGTTATTAGGCAAGCCTTTTTGCTCGTAATGATGAACAACTTTTTTTACTGCGTCTTGTAGCTCTTTTAAAATTAACGGTTTTAATAAATAATCTATTGCACCAGCTTTAACAGCGTTAATACCATGCTCGCTATAAGCAGTTAAAAATATTAAACAAAAATCGCGGTGAGCAAGTCCATCAATCATTTCTAAACCAGTCATTCCTGGCATATTAATGTCGCAAAAAACCACATGAGGTTTTAAATCTTGAATCATTTTTTTGCCTTCCATTCCACTCGAAGCCTCTGCAATTACTTCAATTTCGGGGCAGTAGGTAGCCAGCATAGTTTTTGTATTACTTCTGCTGTTTTCTTCATCATCAATAATTATTGTTTTAAATGTTTGCATAGTGGAATAATTTTTAGCTAAGCTAATAATAATTCAAATCAATTTCAACACATTTATTTAACAATATAACCGTTTGAGTAAAATAGTGTTTTTTGAAAGGGAGTAATTTGTATATTTAAGCTTAAAAGTTATAATTTAAATTTTTACCAATTTGTTTTTTATGAAAATGAAAGTCTATAGTTTAGTTCTGTTATTTGTTTGTAGTTTAAGTTTTTATGCTCAAAAGTCGCTTTCTGTTGATGATATCTTCACAAAGCGCATGTTTGCCTCAAAATTTGCCTCAGGTTTTAAGGCAATGAAAAATGGTATTCATTATACCGATATTATTAAAGATAGTACTGGGATTTACATTGCTAAGTTCGACTTAAAAACTGGAAATAAATTAGCAAATATTGTTAATGCTAATAATGTTAAAGTTGATGGAAAACAAATAGATATTAATGATTACACATTTAGCTCTGATGAATCAAAGATTTTATTTAAAACAGGTGTGGAAGGCATTTACAGAAGATCTTCAAAAGCTCAATGTTTTGTTTATAATGTAAAAACTGGTGCTACAACCGAGCTTTCTGCTAATGGAAAACAAATGTTTGCCACATTTTCACCAAAAGGAAATAAAGTTGCATTTGTAAGAGATAATAATATGTTTATTAAAGATTTGGATTCAAATAATGAAACCCAAATTACATTTGATGGCAAAAACAATGAAATAAAAAATGGATGGGCTGATTGGGTTTATGAAGAGGAATTTAGTAAAGCTGATTATTTTGAATGGAATGCTGATGGTTCTAAATTAGCTTATGTTAAGTTTAATGAAAGTAAAGTTAAAGAGTATTCTTTTGACCAATACAACAATAATTTATATCCAGATAAAGTAACTTTTAAATACCCAAAAGCTGGAGAAGATAACTCAATACTTACTGTTCATGTTTATGATATTAATTCCCAAAAAACGGTTACTGTTGATATTGGAAAAGAAACTGATATTTATATTCCTCGTATTAAATAGACAACCGATGTAAATACATTGTCTTTTCAACGTTTGA
>CALMMX010000238.1 GCA_937868545.1 uncultured Bacteroidota bacterium | reverse complement strand
CAAGAAAAAGTGGACTGACGATGGTAATGGATAAAGGAATATCGTTGAGACACGCCGAAGACTTTGTTGAAAGTTACGCTGATTATGTGGACTTTGTGAAGTTGGGATTTGGTACATCAGTGATGTCGAAGAACGTGAAAGAAAAAATTAAACTTTACCAAAAAGCTGGAATAAAAACATACTTAGGTGGAACTTTATTTGAAGCCTTTGTTGCTAGAGGTAAATTTGATGATTACCAAAAGTTTATTGATGCTTACGGTTTAGATACTGCTGAGGTATCAGACGGAAGTATAAATATTGATCATGATAGTAAATGTAAATTTATTAGTACTCTAGCTAAAAACTTCACTGTATTATCTGAAGTAGGCTCTAAGGAAGAAGGTATTATTATTCATCCAGCAAAATGGGTGAGTATGATGAAAGCTGAATTAGAGGCAGGTTCGTTTAAGGTAATAGCAGAGGCTCGTGAGAGTGGGACGGTTGGTATTTTTCATAAAAATGGAAGTGCGCATTCGATGTTAATCACTCGTATTACTAGTAAAATTAAAGTAGAAGACATTATTTGGGAAACTCCACAAAAAACACAACAAGTTTACTTTATCAATTTATTTGGCGCTAATGTAAACGTTGGTAATATTGGTGTGGATGATGTGATTCCTTTAGAAACATTGCGTATTGGTTTACGTGGCGATACATTCTTTAATTATTTACCAGAAGGAACAAAAGAACAAATTTTTTAAATAACTTATAAAAACATTAGAAAAAATGAAATCACATATTTATATATTTATTATATGCATTGTTGTTAATACACAATTGGTTGCTCAAATTGTAAGTGACCTTGCTGGTTCAGGTACTTTTGGAAGTATTGATGCTAATGACTCATTAGCCAGTTTTGCTAGTCCAACAGGAGTTTGTGCCGATGTTAGTGGAAACATATATGTAGTTGAAACATCTACTATAAGAAAAATTACTCCTTTAGGTGTTGTTACCACAATTGCTGGATCAGCATTTGATACAGGAAGTGCTGATGGAACAGGCTCCAGTGCGCGTTTTTATAATCCGTTTGGAATTTGTATTGATCCAAGTGGAAATATTTTTGTTGCAGATACCTACAATCATAAAATAAGAAAAATTACAGCGGGAGGTGTTGTTACTACTTTGGCTGGAGATGGCACGCTTGGTAGCTTAGATGGCACAGGAACAAGTGCACGGTTTAATGCGCCAGTAGGAATTTGCTCTGACCCAGGTGGTAATTTATATGTTGCTGATTGTTATAACCATAAAATCAGAAAAATAACTCCTGCTGGAGTGGTAACAACAATAGCAGGTTCTGGAGCTATAGGAAGTGCTGATGGTTTTGGGCTTAGTGCAAGTTTTAATTATCCTTATGGTATTTGTACTGACCCTGCTGGAGGATTATATGTTACAGAAATAGTTGGGAATAAAGTGCGACAAATTTATGGAACGGCGGTAATTACTTTTGCTGGATCGGGAACTGCTGGTAGTACTAATGCTACAGGCACTTTAGCAAGTTTTGATCATCCAACTGGTATTTGTTCTGATGCAAGTTATAACCTTTATGTTACAGATCAATACAATAATAAAATTAGAAAAATGACATCATCTGCAGTTGTAACAACTTTTGCAGGAACAGGTGTTTCAGGTTCTTTAAATGGACCTGTCACTGTAGCTAGTTTTAATTACCCTCATGGCATCTGTTTTGATGGAAGTGGTAATTTATTTATTTCGGATCAAGTAAATAATAAAATAAGAAAAATAACAACTTCTGTAACTACAAATGTATTAGATAATGCTACTACTAATGCCTTTAAGGTTTATCCAAATCCTAGCACAGGTGAATTGTTTTTTGAATCTAACGAGTTAATGAATGACTGTACCATTAAAATTATTGATGCTTCTGGTAGAATTATATTTACTCAATATATAAATTCCAACAAAGAGTTATTAAATTTAAAAAAATTAGATAAAGGATTTTATTTTTTATGGATTAACGTTAAAAATAATACTGTTATAAAAAAAATCTGTATTGAATAACTTAAAAACTAAACACATGAAAGAAATAGGCGTAAAAGAATTAAAACAATTAATCGACGAAAAAAAAGATTTTCAATTAATTGACGTCAGAGAAGAATATGAATTTGATGAAGCAAACATCAATGGTCAATTAATACCTATGGGTGAAGTAATGGATAACGTTGATAAAATATCTAGAGATAAACAAGTTGTAGTTCATTGCCGGAGTGGTAAGCGTAGTGCTACTGTTATTGGTGCTTTAGAAAGTCAACATGGTTTTACAAACTTGTACAATTTAAAAGGCGGTATTTTAGCTTATATCGACGAAATAGGATTGTAAAATTTATCAATTAATTTTCTGCACTAAAACTTTAAACTATTTATTATTTATTTACATTTTATGGGAATTATTGATTTTATATTACATATTGATAAACATTTAAAAGATTTCATCGAGTTGTATCCAATACTTGTTTATGGTATTTTATTTGCCATTATTTTTGTAGAAACAGGATTGGTAATTATGCCTTTATTGCCGGGTGATTCTTTACTATTTGCTATTGGTATGTTTGCCGCACAAGGGGCTTTAAATTTGCCAGTTATTATTTTTTTATTGGTAATAGCTGCATTTTTAGGAGACACAACTAATTATTATATCGGTAAATTTTTCGGTTCTAAAGTTTTGAATTGGAAATTATTTGGTAAAGTATTAGTTAAGCAAGAACATATTGATAAAACTCATGAATTTTACGAAAAACACGGACCAAAAACAATTATTATGGCTCGTTTTGTGCCAATAGTTAGGACATTTGCCCCATTTGTGGCAGGCGTGGGAAGAATGAATTACAAAGTGTTTTTGTCATACAATATTATTGGTGGTATTTTATGGGTAGTTGGCGTATCATTAGCGGGTTATTTTTTAGGTGAAATTCCATGGATTAAGGAAAATTTCGAAAAAGTAATTTTTCTAATTATTGGAATTTCGGTACTACCAATCATTGTATCGATGGT
>CALMMX010000237.1 GCA_937868545.1 uncultured Bacteroidota bacterium | reverse complement strand
ACACGAGCGTGTTCTAAGTATTTATCTACTATACTATATGCCTTTATATTGTCACTAAAGCCTTCTATCTCTGTAACTAATGAACAAATACCACGCACAATTAAAGTAATTTTAACTCCAGCTTGTGATGCTTCATATAATTTTGCAATCATATCTTTATCTACCAAGCTATTCATTTTCAAAATCATGTAGGCAGTTTTACCTGCTTTTGCATTAGCTATTTCTTTGTCAATTAAATCAACAAACATATAACGCATAAAAAACGGCGCTACAGCAAGGTATTTATACTCACCAGTCTTAAAATTATTACTATAAAAATCAAAAATCTTAGAAATTTCTTCCGTAATATTTTTATCAGCAGTAATTAAACTAAAATCTGTATAAATGCGCGCTGTCTTTTCATTAAAATTTCCAGTTCCTATATGTGCGTATTTTATTTCCTTTCCATTTACTTTTGTAGTAATTAAAAATAATTTACTATGTACTTTTAAACCTGGCACGCCATAAATAACAGTTGCACCTTCTTCTTGCAACTTATTTGCCCAATAAATATTATTTGCTTCATCAAAACGTGCTTGCAATTCTACTAATACAGTAACTTTTTTGCCATTCTTAATTGCATTAATTAAAGCATTGGCAATTTTAGATGAGTCAGCAACGCGGTAAAATGTAATCTTAATTGAATCAACTGTTGGGTCGAGAGAAGCCTCGCGCAATAAAGTAATTATATGATTAAATGTATGATAAGGGTAATGCAACAAAATATCTTTTTGCTTTATTACACTTAATATGCTGTTATTAGGATTTAATAAATACTTATGTTGAAGTGGGTGCGGATGATTATACGTTAATTTTTTATCACCAATAGCAGGAAACTTAATAAAGTCTTTAAAATTATGATATCTACCACCAGGAATAGCATTGTCTTTTTTATCCATTCCTAATTTCTTCATAATAAAACTGAGCATCTCTTTACTCATTGTGCTATCATAAACGAACCTAACAGGCAATCCCTTCTTTCTATCCTTAACACTTTTCGAAATTTTCTCAAGCATGCTCTTACTCACATCTTGATCAATATCTAATTCAGCATCTCGAGTAAGTTTTATATTTATTGTTTCTTTGGTAGTATATCCAAAAACAGAAAACATATCGTTCACATTAAATCGTATAACATCATCTAATAAAATAATGAACTGTTTGTTTTTTTCTGGTGGTAAAATTATAAACCTGCTAGTAGAGTTTGCAGGGATTTCAATAAGAGCATACTTGTTTTTTTGACGAGCAGAATTAGCAATCAACCTTACAAATAAATATCCTGATTTATCTTTCATATAAGGAAAAGCTTTATGCTCATCAACTAATATTGGAAATAAAGTTGAAACAACTTCATCATGAAAATAAGTCTTAACATATTTTTGCTGTGAATCGCTTAACTGCTTTTCATTTATAATAAAAACATTTTCTTTTGCTAATTCACTTTTAAGCTCAAGATAAATTTCCTCAAAACGTTTTTGCTGTTCAATAACTTTACGCTGCAACTTAGGCAATAATTCCTTCGGATCATCTCCATAAATTGCAATAGCTTTTCTCCCTAATTTTGTTAATCGGTTAATTGTTGCTACACGTACTCTGTAAAACTCATCGCGGTTATTACTAAAAATACCCAAAAATTTAAGCCTTTCGATTAATGGGGTAGATGGGTCAGATGCTTCTTGAAGCACTCGTTCATTAAATGAAAGCCAGCTAATCTCTCTATTTATATATGGTAATTTTGGTATTGGCATATACTTTCTAAACTCAAAAAATGTAATACCCAAATATAAGCATTTAGCTAAAGTTATTGCCTATAATCTATCATTTTAAACAATGTTTATAAACAGAATATTAAAAAAATAACCTTAATATAACCTTAAATAACTAGCATAAATTAATATGATAATGCCTTAATTTTTAATACATTTGGTAAGAGTAAAATGTCTCATTATTTAATTGCATCTAAACCATCATGTTATCTAAAAAATATATAATTCCACTTTTAACAGTATTACTTTTAGTTGGGTTTGTTTTCATTTTTACTAATGTGTTTATATATTTAGTAATATCTCTGGTACTAGCACTGCTTGGTATGCCAATAGTAGTATTTATTACAAAACTAAGAATTGGAAAATTCCATATAAGTGATGGAATTGCAGCAATAATCACCATTTGTATTTTTTTTACACTAATTTATATTATTGGCATTACATTTTTACCCCCTTTAATATCACAAATTAGCTTTTTATCAAAATCAAATTTACACGACGTTTTAGAAAACATATTTAAATACTACCCCAGTTTAAAAGAATACATGCTAAAACTAGGCAGCGATAAACAAATTGCCAATAGCATTAGCGAACAGTTTAATGAATTTGCCAATTTTAAAAACGTTTCATCTGTTTTTAATAATACTATTTCATTTACTGGTTCTATTTTAGGTGGCTTATTTTCAGTATTATTTATAACCTTCTTTTTTTTAAAAGATGAAAAACTAGTAGTGAAATCATTATTACTTATTACACCATCAGAATTTGAAGGTGAAATGATTGACATTTTTAGAACTTCAAAAAAAATGTTGAGCAGTTATTTTGTAGGGCTATTCATTGATGTTATTTTAATTAGCATTATTGTTACCAGTCTAATGTGGATATTTGGCATAAAAAACGCTTTAGTAATTGGTTGCTTAGCTGGCATTATGAATATCATACCATACATTGGTCCAATTATAACCTTGCTATTTGCTATATTTTTAGGAGTAAGTGGATGTATTGAATATAATCAATATGAATTAATATCATCTACCATTACTAAAATTGTAATTATATTAATAGGAACAAACTTAGTTGATGCAATGCTCATACAACCAACCATTTTTTCAAATACGGTAAAAGCACATCCGCTAGAAATATTTATTGTAATTTTAATGGCAGGAGCTATTGGTGGAATAATAGGAATGGTAGTGGCAATACCCACTTACACTCTATTACGCATTATTGCTAAAGAATTTTTTTCTCATCTAAAATTTTTCAAAAAACTCACTCAAAATATTCCAGAGTAAAAGGCAATAAAATCAAACTGATTAATTATGGACAAAGGCATAAATGACATTTTAAAATCAGAAACAAATCAGTTAAATAAATTACAAGAAATTGTAAAAAAAACTATTGCTGACGAAAAATTAATAATTAACAACCTCCTCAATCCACCTGAAGAAGTGCTTACAAGTGGTCAGAAAATTTCTGATAAAGTTGCCAGATTTGGTGGTAGTTGGGCATTTATTTTATCATTTTTTATAGTGCTGATTATTTGGATAATTTTCAATTCTGTTGCACCCTTAAAACAAACCTTTGATCCATATCCATTTATATTAATGAATTTAATTTTATCATGTATTGCTGCACTACAAGCACCCATTATTATGATGAGCCAAAACAGACAAGAAGAAAAAGATCGCAAACGCAGTGAAAATGACTATTTAATAAATTTAAAAGCGGAATTAGAAATACGCAGTTTAAACCAAAAAATTGATTTATTATTAGAAGAACAAATTAAAATCCTTTTTGAAAGCCAAGCAAAACAATTAGACATATTAAAATCAATTGAAGAAAAAGTAATTAAATTACACAAATAATAAGTTTATAAATTCTATGGAAACTAGTTTAAAATTTTTAAAGCAATTAGCGAAAAATAATAATAAAGAGTGGTTTGACGTAAACAGAAAAACATATGAAGTTTGCAAAACTGAATTTGAAACTATAGTAAAATCAGTAATTGACAAAAGCACAAGCTTTGATAATGGCTTATTAAATTTAGAGGCAAAAAAATGTATGTTTCGAATTAATAAAGACGTACGATTTAGTAAAGACAAATCTCCTTACAAAACAAACATGGGTGCAAGTATTAACCCAGGTGGAAAAAAATCTATGGTGCCAGGCTACTATATTCATATTGAACCAGGGAAAAGCTTTTTAGCAGGAGGTTGTTATCAACCAATGCCTGAAACCCTTGCTGCAATTAGACAAGAAATTGATTACAATAGTGCTGAATTTAAAAAAATACTTTCATCAAAAGATTTCAAAACATACTTTAAAGAATTATCACAAGAGGATAAATTAAAGACAGCACCAAAAGGTTATGACAAAAACCATCCAGATAAAGAATTACTACAACACAAACATTTTATTGTAATACACCATTTAAAAGATGAAGATGTGTTAAATAAAAACTTCCCATTATACGCATCCAAAGTATTCAAAGCTATGCTGCCATTAAATTTATTTTTAAGAAGAAGTGTTGGTTAAGATAACCAGAAAAAAACAATTCTACTATTAACTAAATAAGTTTCTCCAACTTAATTTATTTATAATTAAAATAAATAATTTAGAATAACAGATTACACTAGCACCAATGGAATTGAAATTTTATGGCGCACACTTTCAACAGTAGTACCAAAAAGTATGTCCTTAAATGTTGTATGACCATGAGTTCCCATCACCAATAAATCTGATTGTTGCACCAATTTTGGAATTATCACTTTTGGACTTCCAAAACCTAAAGTATAATCGCATTCAAATCCTTTTTCATTTAGCTGTTGCTTATAGGACATTAGTAATTGAGTATCCTCTGCCCTTTCCACATCATTTGTATCTTCGCCATAAACAGTAGCATTAGCAGTCTCTAGAACGTGAATTAAATTATATTTTGCTTGTGTTCCTCCCAACTGAATGGCTTTATTAATGGCTTTACTATCGCTCGAACTAAAATCAACAGTAATAGAAATTGTAGCATAAGGCTTAGGCGTTTCAAAATTAATTTTAGATACATTACCGTGAAATTGTTTTCGAACCACTTGCTTTTTCTTTTTAAACAGTGGCTCAAAGGTTATATAAAGTAAAATTGCTAAACAAAATATCATAAATGGAACAACGGTACATGCAATAATTAAGGGGTTTCCAGAGTCATTTAGCCAATCCTTAACTTTTTGAAACAACATTTGGCAGTTTAAAAACACAATTACCGAAACGGCAATCCATGAAGCAATTTTTTGCCACATAGGAATTGCAAACTCTCCCATTTTTGTTTTATTACTCACAAAATGTATTAAGGGAATAATGGCAAAGCCTAATTGCAAACTTAAAATTACTTGACTTAATACTAATAAATCACCAGTCTTTTCTTCGCCTAAATAATAAATAGTTAAGAATGCTGGAACTATAGCAATTAAACGGGTGGCAAGTCTTCTAATCCAAGGCTGTAATCGTAAATTCAAGTAACCTTCCATAATTACTTGCCCTGCAAGTGTACCAGTAATTGTAGAACTTTGTCCGGCAGCAATTAATGCTATAGCAAATAATAATGGAGCTAACCAACTACCAAGCATGGGAGCCATCATTTTATGTGCATCTTGTATTTCTGTAACCTCAACACCTGTATTAAAAAAAGTAGTTGCTGCTATAATTAAAATAGCGGCATTAACAAACAGTGCTAAATTTAAAGCTATGGCACTATCAATAATATTGAATTTAATTGCCTTTTTTATTTCAATTTGAGTTCTATCAAACTGCCGTGTTTGAACTAATGAGGAATGTAAATACAAATTATGAGGCATAACAGTTGCGCCAATAATACCAATTGCTATATATAAAGCATTTTCGTTAGTAAAACCTGGAATTAATCCTTTAGAAATTTCAACAACATCTGGCTTTGCAATAATTAACTGAACTAAAAAAGAAACACCAATTATGGCTACTAACGAAATTATAAATGCTTCTAATTTTCGAATACCAGAATTCAATAAAAACAATAACACAAAACTGTCTAACACAGTAATACAAACTCCTCCTAATATACTCACTGAAGGAAACAACAAATGTATACCAATGGCCATCCCAACTACCTCAGCCAAATCACAAGCCGCAATAGCTATTTCGGCAAGTATATATAAAAATATATTTATGAATTTTGTATAATGATCCTTTGAAGCTTGTGCTAAATCCCTCCCTGAAACAACGCCTAAACGAATACAATGACTTTGTAATAATAAAGCAATTAAATTACTCATTACCAAAACCCAAATTAAACTATAGCCGTATTTGCTACCACCTTCAATATCTGTTGCCCAATTGCCTGGATCCATATAACCCACACTTATCATGTAGGCTGGGCCAATAAATGCCAACAACTTTTTAAAACCACCTCTATTGCTGGTGTTTACAGATGCGTGTACTTCATCTAATGATTTATGATTATTATTTGTCATTTTTTGGATGTACTAAAATACATGATGCTACTTGCTCACTTAAAAATTCGTTATGTGATTTATTAATTTTAATTTTTAAAGAACCATCGTATTCATTAATAGAATCAACATCTATGGTGTTTCCTAAACTTAAATTTAAGTTAGTTAAATGCTGTAAAAAACGAGTTTCATGATTACTCACACCCGAAAATATATAGGTTAATTTCTTAGAGGCAATACTTAACGGAATTGATTTAATTGTTTTTATCTTCCCATCTCTATCCGGTATAGCATCACCATGTGGGTCAAATTTAGGATTCTCTAAAAAATCATCTAGCTTTTGTATTAACTCATCACTATTAATATGCTCCAATTGCTCAGCTATATCATGCACTTCGTCCCACTTAAACTTTAATTTTTTCACCAAAAAAACCTCCCACAACCTATGTTTTCTAATAATATCTAACGCTATAGTTTTCCCTTTTTCTGTTAATGAAACGCCATAATATTTTTTATAAGTAATTAGCTTTTTTTCTGCTAACTTCTTTATCATATCAGTAACAGTTGCTGGTTGCATTGATAAACGAGCAGCTATATCATTAGTTGTAACAGCATTTTTAACCTGTCCCTCCTCTAATTTATATATAGCTTTTATGTAGTTTTCTTCGGTTGATGAAGTTTTCATATTTCAAATATAAATATTAAACATACAAAAACAAATTTTTAGACTAATCTAAATAATTAACTTTTAATGGTTATTCATATTCTTTTCTATATTTGCATTCTAAAAAAATACTATGAAAACATTAACCACTTTACTTTTAACATTCACAATTGCAACTATTTTTAATTCTTGCACTTCAATTCATCAGAGTATGCGTGAACCCAACTCACGTGTAGATTTTACTAGTAAAGATTTTACATTTTCTGAGCAATTAAGTGCTGAAGCAAAAACAATCAAAGTTTTTGGAATAGATTGGTCAAGATTGCTAAATAAATCAGAAGGGGAAGTGGATCAAAATATTCCTGCAAATTTATCTGTAGCAAGCATCCCAGTTGTTGGCAATCTAATAGCGCAAGAAAAAACTATTAACTATGCATTATATAATTTAATGCAAGCTAACCCAGGATATGATGTTGTTTTTTATCCTCAATATGAGAAAATAGAAAAAAGACCTATTGGTATTCCTATTGTGCGCATAACTACAGTTAAAGTTAAAGCCCGTTTAGCAAAAATAAAAACAAACTAAATTTTATTATAAAATGAAATTACTATTTATCAAAAGCATATTTCTACTGGTTTTTGCAAGTATGTTTTTTACAACTGGTTGTAAAAAAAGTATATTTAAACCATTAACATTTAGTGGTAAAGTAACATCTCAAAATTATTCTACACCATTAGCAAATTACACGGTTGTATTATACAAAAATAGAGGTTCTGTATTACGTAAAATTGGGATTTTAGATTCACAAAAAGAAATTTGTAGAGCAACAACATCTTCTGATGGTACTTTTTCTATGAAATTAAAATGGCTTGATAACCGAGATACTTACGACGTAAAAATTTATTTTAATAATACTATTTCAAATATTACGTCAAACAATTCACGTTTTTCGAGTTATAAGGCACTTGAATCAAATGTGGAGTTTAAAGTTTATTAAAAAACTACTTCCTTAATTCAAAATTACTGCCAAGGTAAACACGACGAACCATTTCATCGTTGGCTAAATCTTCTGCAGAGCCAGATTTTATAACCTCTCCAGCATACAATAGGTAAGTTCTATCTGTAATACTTAAGGTTTCGTGTACATTATGATCTGTAATTAAAATACCAATATTTTTATCTTTTAACT
>CALMMX010000236.1 GCA_937868545.1 uncultured Bacteroidota bacterium | reverse complement strand
AGGCAACCAAGCATATTCATAAGAGTAGATTTTCCGCTACCACTTGGTCCCATTAAAGCAACGTATTCATTTTTAAAAATAGATAAAGAAACGCCACTAAGTGCATGAATTTCTTCAGTACCAATTTTATATTCCTTTTTAATATTGCTTAATTCAATAATAGGATTCATAATACAAATGTACCATTAATTAAATTAGGCATTAATTGAATTATATTATTGGTAAATAAAGCATTTTAGCGGAATTATTCTATACCTTCTTTTTCTAAGTTACTATTTCGTTTACTATATAAGAAATAAACAGTAAGGCCTATTGCACCCCAAACTAAAAATGCAATCCAAGTTTCTTTTCTTACATAGCACATTAAAAAGATATTAAATGCAATTCCTAAAGTTCCAACAATATAAACTGCTGGTGTTCTATATGGTCTTTCTAACTCAGGTTTTTTAAATCTTAATATCATTACGGCTAAACATACCATTGCAAATGCTAATAAAGTTCCCATTGAACACATTTCACTTACCTTATCAATTGGAGTAAATGCGGCAACTACTGAAATTATTCCACCAACTAAGAATGTACTTAAATGTGGAGTTTTATAAGAAGGATGTAAGGTTCTAAAAAATTTAGGTAATAACCCATCTTTTGCCATTCCCAAGAAAATACGTGTTTGACCTAACATCATAACAAGCATTACAGATGTTAAACCTGCAGTGGCTGCAATTGTAATAATAAATACAGCCCATGATAATCCCTTTTCGCTAAATGCAGAAGCAACTGGAGCCGCTTTATCTAAAACATCGTATTTTACCATTCCCGTTAATACCAATGAAACTAAAATGTATAAAACTGTACAAATAATTAATGAAGCAATAATTGCAAAAGGAACATCTTTTTTAGGGTTAATTGCTTCTCCGGCTTGAGTTGACACTGCATCAAATCCAATATATGCAAAGAATACAATAGTTGCCGCAGTTAAAACGCCACCAAAACCAAAATTAAATTCACCAGTTGGTAATCCGTTTTTACCAATAATTGGAACTTCATCAGGAATAAAAGGATGCCAGTTATCTGTATTAATATAAAATGCACCTACAATAATTACAAATAATACTACAGCAATTTTTACAATTACAATAATGTTATTTGTTTTAGCGGCTTCTTTAATACCTTTTACTAATACTGCAGTAACTAACCATGTAATTAAAAATGCTGGTAAATTAAATGCAAAACTTGGTGCTGCTAATCCAGCAGCAGCGCACTTTTCAGTTGCGGTTGCTAAATCATTACAAAGCCAAATTGGGAAATCGATATGAAATAAATGCAATAATTTTACAAAATAACCACTCCATGCTACAGCAACGGTTGTTGCCCCCATCATATATTCAAGTATTAAATTCCAACCAATAAACCAAGCAAAAAGTTCGCCTACAGTTCCATAAGCGTATGCATAAGCAGAGCCTTCAACAGGCAATACTGAGGCAAATTCTGCATAACATAATGAGGCAAATAAACATCCAATTCCAGCAATTACAAACGAAAGAGCTAATGCCGGACCTGCGTAATCATGCGCAGCAATTCCAGTTAAGGTGAATATACCACCACCAATAATAGCACCAATACCTAATGAAGTTAAACCCCACTTAGTTAATACTCTTTTTAAATCGTTTTTTTTCATATCGGCCTCAAAGGCAGATACTGGCTTTACTCTCCAAATTGACATATATTATTTTTGTTTTAATTAATTTTATAAATCCAAATATAAATAATAAATACAATTAAGCAATTCCAGATTTAAAAAAACCAAGAAATAGATTAGTTAAAAACATAAATTTTACTTACTTTTGCCCGAATTTAAAGCAAAAAATTCAATTTTATGGCATCATCTTTTTTAGCAAACAAATTTGCTCCCGAAGGTTTAACTTACGACGATGTTCTTTTAGTTCCGGCATATTCAGAAGTATTGCCTCGTGAAGTAAATATCTCAAGTAATTTTACAAAAAATATTAAAATCAATTCCCCAATTGTTTCGGCAGCAATGGATACGGTTACTGAATATCAGTTAGCTATTTCTATTGCACAAGAAGGTGGAATAGGGGTTTTGCATAAAAATATGACCATTGCCGAGCAAGCTGCTCATGTGCGTAAAGTAAAACGTAGTGAAAGTGGTATGATAGCCGATCCTTTAACTATTTTGCAAAATGCTACAATTAGTGATGCATTAACAATAATGGCTGAAAATAAAATTGGTGGTATACCAGTTGTAGATTCCGATAAAACTTTTGTTGGTATTGTTACTAATAGAGATTTACGTTTTGAGAAAAATTTAAAACGACCTGTTAAAGAAGTAATGACACCTGCAAAAAATGCAGTAACTGCAGTACAAGGTATTACATTAAAACAAGCGGAAGTAGTTTTGCAAGATCATAAAATTGAAAAACTTCCAATTTTAGACAAAAATAAAAAACTTATTGGGTTAATTACTTATAAAGATATTATTAAAATTAAAGTAAGACCAAATGCTGCTAAAGATGATTTAGGAAGATTAAGAGTAGCAGCAGCTGTTGGAGTTACTAGTGATACAATGGAAAGAGTTGAGGCTCTTTATAATGCTGGTGTTGATGCTATTATTATTGATACGGCTCATGGGCACTCAAAAGGAGTTATTACAATGCTTAAAGCTGTAAAAAAGAAATTTCCTAAATTACAAGTAGTTGTTGGTAATATAGCAACTGGCGCAGCTGCTTTAGATTTAATGAAAGCTGGTGCAGATGGAGTAAAAGTAGGTATTGGTCCTGGTTCAATTTGTACTACTCGTATAATTGCAGGTGTAGGTGTTCCTCAATTATCAGCTATAATGGATGTAGCAGAAGCTTTAAAAGGACGTTTGCCAATTATTGCTGATGGTGGAATACGTTTTACTGGTGATATTGTGAAAGCAATTGCCGCTGGTGCAAGTTGTGTAATGATGGGTGGTATGTTTGCAGGTGTAGAAGAAAGTCCGGGTGAAACAATTATTTTTGAAGGAAGACAATTTAAAGCATACCGTGGAATGGGCTCATTAGAAGCAATGCAAAAAGGTTCTAAAGATCGCTATTTCCAAGATATGGAAGATGATATTAAAAAATTAGTACCAGAAGGTATTAGTGGACGTGTTCCATTTAAAGGGCATTTAGCGGATGTGATGTACCAATTAATTGGAGGTTTAAGAGCAGGTATGGGGTATTGTGGTGCTAAAGATATTAAAGCATTACATGGTGCTAAATTCACTAAAATAACTGCTGCTGGTGTAAAAGAAAGTCATCCTCACAATGTAGTAATTACTAGAGAGGCACCAAATTATACGAGATAAAAGAACAAAAGAGATTAAAGGGAAGTAAGAAACTAAAAAGAAAAAACTTTTTGATTTCTTAATTCAAATAATCATTTAAGTCTTAAAATTAAATATTGAAATTAAAATAGAATAAAGAATGGTATTACCAATAGTAGTTTACGGCGATCCGGTATTAAGAAAAAAATGTGTTGATATTGAAAAAACACATGAAAACCTGCCACAGTTAATACAAAACATGTATGAAACCATGTATGACGCACATGGTGTAGGTTTGGCAGCTCCTCAAATTGGAAAAGCTATCCGCTTATTTGTTATTGATGCAAGTCCATTTGCAGAGGTTGATGAAGATGAGGAGCCAGAGTTTAGTGAAGAAGAAATGAAACAAATGGATGGTTTCAAAAAAACATTTATTAATGCTAGAATATTAGAAGAAACAGGCGAAGAATGGAAATTTAACGAAGGTTGTTTAAGTATTCCTAAAATTAGAGAAGATGTTTTACGTAAGCCAACTTTAACAATTGAGTATTACGATGAAAAATTTAAAAAGCATACTGAAACTTATTCAGGTGTAATTGCTCGTGTAATACAACATGAATATGATCATATAGAAGGTGTTTTATTTACAGATAAAATAAGCCCTTTTAAACGTAAATTAATAAGTGGTAAACTTACAGATATTAGTAAAGGTAAATTTAGAGCTGATTATAAAACTAAAGTATTTATACCAAAAAAATAAAACCATGTTAAAAAAAATAAGCATTTTATTATCAACAGTAATTATTGTTACATCTTGCGGTAATGGTAATGATGAAAAGAAAGAAGAAGTTTTAAAAGCAGATTCAACTAAAACCGTTGTAATAAGTGGAGATTGTAATATATTATTTAATGAGGCTAAACGTATGGATAGCATTCTATTAAAAGCTAATTCAGTTAATTCTACACTTGCCGAACAATCAATTAATGCCTTTAATAACTTTGCATCAACTTGTAAAGATGATAGTTTAGCACCAGTATTTTTAGTTAAAGCAGGACAAATAGCTCAGTCTGTTGGTAAATTTCAACAATCTCAAATACTATTAAAAAAATGTGTAGATGAATTTCCGAAATTTAGAAATAGAGGAGCTGCCATGTTTTTATTAGCTCAGGTGTATGATGATCCAAGTATGCTAAATAATGAACCAGAGGCTAAGAAAATATATGAGCAAATAATTACAGAATATCCAAATACAGCTTGGGATAGAGATGCAAAAGCTTGCATTAAAAATTTAGGTAAAACAGATGAACAATTAGTTCAAGAATTTTTAAAGAAAAATAAATAATACCAATGATTACTACTGATATTGCCATTGTTGGCGCTGGTCCTGTTGCTTTATTTGCAATTTTTGAAGCAGGTTTATTAAAAATGCGTTGTCATTTAATTGACTATTTACCTCAAGTTGGTGGTCAACTTTCTGAAATATACCCTAAAAAACCAATTTATGATATTCCCGGTTACCCAAGTGTAATTGCTCAAGATTTAATTGAAAATCTTATGAAGCAAGCTGAACCTTTTCATCCTACTTTCACATTAGGCGAGCGTATTGAAGAACTTGAAAAACGTGGAGAAGCTGATTTTGTTTTAACAACCAATTTAGGAACTAAAATTCATGCAAAAGTTGTTGTTATTGCAGGTGGTTTAGGATGTTTTGAACCACGTAAACCAGAGGTAGAAGGATTAACTCAATTTGAAAATGGGAAAGGAATAAATTACATGATTTTGGATCCTGAAAAATACAGAAATCAAAAAATGGTAATTGCAGGAGGAGGAGATAGTGCTTTAGATTGGACAATATTTTTAGCTAATGTGTGTTCTGAATTAACTTTAGTTCACCGTAGTGAATCGTTCAGAGGTGCGCCAGATAGCGTTAACAAAGTAATGAAATTAGCTGAAGAAGGTAAAATTAAATTACACTTAAATACAAATTTAAATTCTGTGGCAGGCACTGATATTCTAAAATCAGTTACAATGACTCATAGTAAAACAAATGAACAAACAACTGTAGAAACTGATCACTTAATTCCATTATTCGGTTTAAGTCCTAAATTAGGTCCTATTGAAAACTGGGGGTTAAATATTGATAAAACAGCTATTGAAGTAAATGTAGATGATTATTCTACCAATATACCAGGTGTATATGCAATTGGAGATATTAATACCTATACAAATAAATTGAAACTAATTTTATGTGGGTTTCATGAAGCAGCTTTAATGGCACATAGTGCATATAAATACATGAACCCAGGCGTTAAGTACACCATGAAATACACTACTGTTCAAGGAGTTAACGAGTTTTAATTTGATTTAATATTATTTCTATTATTTTGCTAAATAATAACCTCCGCTCCGCTGGATTTTGCGCGAAGTAATGTGCTTGGATAATCCTGCTGTGTTTTTCAAAATCATTTTTTATTTTATTGTATTTAATGGTTGTGTAATACATGTAAACGTTAATTTATTTACACCTAGTTGCATCTTCCGTTTTACAAATATAAATATTTTCCGCAGGATTAGCCCCGCTCAGAGTCTTACACACAAAATCCAGCAGTGCGGGGCAGGTGTAAGATTCTATCATTGTTTTGACCTGCTGTAATTTTACTAGTTTGTGTTACGGTGCAATTATTAGTTTGTGGTTTACCATAAGCATAACTTACTTTACATGCATACTGCCCGTTTTTTTTTAACCTTTCATTATCAAAGTAACAATAGCCATCCGCATCAACAGTGCTTTCAGCAATGGTTTTACAAGTGGTATGAGCACTAAATAAACTTCCACTCGTTTCACTTTCTATTAATATAACTTTGGCATCTGTTATTGGCTCGTTCATAGCATAATTAAATACCCTTAGTTTAATGTTTGTTTTCTTTTTGCAAGTGGTAAATACCAATATAAAAACCAAACAAAATATATAATTTATTAATTTCATATTTAATAAACCTTACCAATTTACTACATAAGTAGCAGTTTGATAAGGTTGTATTTTTATAGTATCTAATATTATAGTTACAACCCCCATTTTACGTTT
>CALMMX010000235.1 GCA_937868545.1 uncultured Bacteroidota bacterium | reverse complement strand
GAGCTGCTTCTTTATCATGAAATGAAATATAAAAAAATCCAGCATCTCCCCAAGTACTACCCCAACTGTTTTTTACAATCCAAACACCTTTTCCTAATGGAGTGGTAATAGTGTCGTTCCAACCAACTAATAATACAGCGTGGTTATTTGAAGCACTTGTATCTCTTGTTTGACAATATATTCTTCTTGATGAATTATAATATCTACTATTCCAAAAAAATGTATTGTATACAGCACCGTAATTAAAAATTGCTTGTTTAATATCTGTTATACCTTTATTTGGTAAAAACCATGCCTCTGTAATACTTGCTGTAGGCATTAATCCTACTGGGCAACCGGTTGCAGAGCTTGCAGAATATGGATCTTGAGATTCTAATACTGGACCTTTTCCTCTAGTAAAATAGGCAGTTGCCATTAATCTATTTCCGCCAGCGCAAGGTAAATAATTATAATTATGGCAATGTTTTAAATTATCTTCAGATAAATCTAAATCTCCATATCCTAAACGTTTCCATCTTGATTCTACCGCTCCCATACTTGGAAATAACCAGCATGAGCCACATGAACCTTGATTTTTTACTGAAGTGATACCACCTGTAGTACGTAAATCAAAAATAGCAGGAAGTACGGTGGTTCTTAATGTTGAATTAATATTGTAATTAGTATAATCAACAGAAACTGGTTCTGGAACTAAACCAAAATTTTCGAGATTTTCGATTTGTTTTAATTCAGCTTGACTTTGAAATACTGAATGTGATAAATAATTTTGAGCAAAAATGAATGAAGAGAAACTAGTAGCTAAAACAAGAAGTTGAATTTTTTTCATTTGAATTCTGTATTTTTTTTGGATGCGCGAAATTAATCTAAAAATTCCAGTTTAAAAATTCCTAAATCCATTTGGTATCAATTATTTAACATTAAATTTTATCAAATTAAAATCTAAAACGATAAAGGTTTAATAAATGAAAAAATTGAACATGAAAATTAATTACTCACTTTAAAATCTTGATTACTGAAATGGTTTGTTTCTGGAATCTTAATCACATTAAATTCAAAATTTGTTGCTTGGTGACAATTATTGCAAGTATTTGTAAGAAAAATATAGCTGTTTTTGAATGATTCAGGGTTCTTATTCTGAATGGCTTGATTTACACTGTCTATGGCTTGATTAATTGTGCCAATCATTTGAATTTCTTTTCGTTCTGATTGGTATTTCTGAATATCTTCAAAAATTTCCATTATTTCTTGAGATTCAAAGTCGGCTAGTTTCCAATTTTTATTTTGGACTGCAAACCATAATTTGGAATGATGAGCTTGTATGCTACTCATAAATTCACCAAAACCAGGTTTATACGAATTATTAAGTTTGTTTTGTAAACTATCAATATGGTGCTGTAAAATAACTGTATTATCAGTTTGTTGATTACATGAAAGAAGAGTAAATAGTATTATATGTATGAATAGGTGTTTCATTTTTTTTGATTCAAATTCATTTAGGTGTAAAACAAAGCTAAATGGGATTTTAGCTTGGTTTAGCTGTTGGGCTATTTTATTTATAAGCTTGAATTAATACTTCAGTTGGAATTTTTAAACTGTAGTGAAGTTGCCTTATCATTTCCAATGTTAATTTTCTTTTCTTATTAAGTATTTCACTAGCACGACTCTTTAGTCCTACAACATTGGCTAAATCCGTCTGACTATAGCCCATTTGCTCCATTCGAAATTTAATGGCTTCAATTGGATCAGGAAATCCTATTGGGAAATGTTCATCTTCATATTTTTCAATTAGAATTCCCAATATTTCAAGTTCATCTCCTTCGTGAGAACCTTTTTTGGCGTCAAAAATTACTTCAAGTCTTTCCAAAGCATTTTGGTAGTCTTTCTTTGTTTTGATTGGTTTTATTATCATTAGTTCTAAATTTTAGTTGCATCTATTTTGTCGTAGTCGGCATGCGTTCCCACAAACCGAACCCAAATCATACTATAATCATAATTTATTTTTACAATTAATCGATATTTATTTCCCTTAATATTAAATACTACTCGATTGTCAGCTAAAAAACTTGCACTAGGATATACCTTTTTAATATCCTTTGGTCCCTTCCATTCAGCTGTACTTGTCTCTTGAAACCAAGATTTTAGTTGTTGCTGGCTGTCAGAATGTTTCACCCAAAACTCTCGCAATATTTTCTTAGAAATTATCCTCAAATTACTGTCTTTTTTACAAAGATAATGAAAGTTCCCGAATTGGGAAAATAATGCATTAACTATTTTTATGGTAATTTTTATGGTGCAAATGCCCATAATAATTTTAATGAAAAAAAATGGTTCAGTGCAACATAGGCTCCATCGCTTGTGCTCTGCACGCGACGAAGCCTTAGATATTGGCAGTAGTTTGTTTTTCTAATCGTTTTTGTACGATGAGATTTCTTTGTTATTGTCTGACCAAACAAAGTCACCTAAACTTGATTGTAATAATTGCAACTTATTATTAAACACAATAAACAACATAGCGTCGATGTAATATTCATTTTTGTCAGAGTCTACAATTTTAAATACGTTGTCACTATAGCCGATTTCTTTTGGTATACCTATTTTTACTCGGTCTACAACAGAAACAGTGATGCCATTTAGTTTTGGGTTTAGCTCGATGTGTTTTACTGCTTTAAAAAACAAGTCTATGTTGTCTTCATAACCTTTTAATCCTCTAATTACTAACTCGCTGTGACTGGGTGAATAGTCTAAAAGGAAGTATTTTCTATTTGGGTCTGAATATAATATGTTGTCCATTTGTGTGTCTTTACAAATTACTGCTAACTTCCTTATAACCTTAATATCTTAAACGCATCTTGTTTTTCTTATAAGATATGCTTAGTTATACGGTATACTCAAATTTAGCTAATTTTTTAAGCAAAAAAAATCCCCATTAAATTATTAATGGGGATTTTAGAAGTAATTAAAATTATAATTAGTTTACTAATGCTTTAAATTCAGCGTTTTCTTTTAATTTAATAAACTCAGCATCATCTTTAGCCCAAGCTTTTAAACTACCATCTTTTTCAATTGCTGTTTTTAAATTAGAAACAACATTTGCAGTGTTAGTGCTACGCGCTGCTGCTACTGCTTTTAAATAGTATGCCATTGCAACATCTTTATCGTTACCACCATCAATTGTAGTAGCTACAGCACCTGCATTACCATTTAATAACTCAGCTAATGCTTTGTTAAAATCTTTGTTAGATCCAAAGTTAGATACTGCATCAGCGTATTTACCATCACGTACATTTAAAATACCTTTGTTGTAATTTACTTCAGCACCAGCACCACTTGCTTTGTTATAGTATTCCATTGCTTTTACACGATTACCAGCTTTTGCAGCAATAATACCTAAATGGTTCATTACAATTGCATTTCCGTTAGCTGTTTTTTCTGCACGTGTAAATGCTTCACCTGCTTCTGAAACTTTATTTTGAGCTAATAATGCAACTCCTAAGTTATTTGATGTTCTCCAATCGCTACCAAAATTTTTCTCAGCAGCTTTGTAAATCATAACTTTATCATTTAAATCATTTGTTAAATTACCTGCATATAATAATTCTTCTAATGATAAACTATCAATATTAGTTTTAGTTAATTGAGTAATTTGCTCATCTGTACGAGATTTTTTATCAACGTTTACAGTTAATACAGAACGACGTAATTTTGGTAAAATCTTCTCAGAAACTTCAGTGTAAGTTTTTGATAAATTTTTAATTTCTTTTTCACGTTGATCGTTATCAGTGTACATTGTTAATACACGTAAAATTAAATCTTTATCTGTAATAGAAGATGCTTCCATTAATGATTTAAAACCTTCCCAATCTTCAGCTGTAGTTTGAGTTTTGTAGTTAGCCTCTTCTTTACCAAATAATTGTTCTTTGTTTTTGTTCTTTTTAAATTCACCCATTAATGCTTTTGAACCTGATTTTGCACGGTCTTGAGCTAAATCTGAGTTTAAAGATTGTTCACCATCTGGTGATGAATAAGCTGAAACGCTAATATCTTTAAATATGTACCAAGGATTATTGATGTTTTGTTCAATAAATGTTTGAACATTTTTCATTTCATCGCTTTTTAATTCAGAAGCTCTTACATCTGATTTATTCATTAAATAATAAACACTTGCAGATTGATTAGCTGGTGTAGATTTAACAAATGCATCTTTTGCATAAATTCCTTTTTCATCATTACGAACTAATAAAGGAGTAACAATTGTACCATCTGCTAATTTTACTGGTGTAAAATCTTTAGTTTTGCTTTTTACCGCACCTTGAGCTTTTAACTCAACACTTGCAACTTTCATTGCTGGCTCATATGCAAACTTTTCGCTAGTATAACTAAAAGTACCGCCTTTTTCATAACTAATTTTTTGACCACTTCCTGTAGCTTTTTCACCAACTAATACAACTGGTTTCATTGCTTTTTCTCCTCCAGCATATTTTACAATTGGAGTAACTGTAACGATTGCTTTTTTAGCAAACATTTTAGCAGGATATTTACCTGAAACACTAAATACTACACTGTCGCCGTGCATTTCCAAAGGATTTGGTTTAACGTCGTAAGTAATTGTGCTTTGTTTTTTTACCATTTTACCTAGCCCATTACAACCTACTAGTAATACAGTGGCTCCAACAGCTAAACTTAAGTTTCGTAAATTTTTAGTGTTCATTTTTTTTGATGATTAATTGATTATAATTTGCGACAAAATTAATAATTAATTGGTTAAAGACTAATTTATTTAGGCCATAAAACAAAAAAACTCACTTATAGTGAGTTTTTTTGTTTTCTTATTTATTTGAATTTTATACTATTTTGCAATAGCATTAACTTTCTTAGTTAATTTAGATTTTAAATTAGATGCTTTATTTTTGTGAATAACACTTTTCTTAGCTAATTTATCAATCATAGCAACAACTTTTGGTAATAAAGCTCCTGCTTCTTTCTTTGTTTCTGTATCACGTAATTTTTTAATTGCATTACGAGTTGTTTTTGCATAATAACGGTTAGTTAAACGTTTTGCGTTATTTGCTCTAATTCTTTTTATTGCCGACTTATGATTTGCCATTCTATTTAAGTATTAATTCTATTTTTTAATTTGGATGGCAAATATACAACTTTTTTTAATTAAACAACTGTTCATAACAATTATTTCTAAAATATCTCATAAAACTTATTTTTACCTTCATAATATTATATGAAAAAACACATTTTAGGCCTTATTATAATTTTCAATACCCTATTTGCCTTTTCGCAGGAGGTTGTTGAAATACAAAAAAACCTTGTTCCAAACGGGAGTTTTGAAAATTACCGAAAAAAATCGGGTAGTATTAGGCAGGCTATTCCTTGGACTGAGATTGCCAGTGTTGATTTTTATCAAGCCCCACTTAGTAATGATACCTCTTCACAAAAAGGTGCCAGAACTGGTAGTGGTTATGTTGGACTTAGGTTTCAAAAAAAATATAAGGAGTTTGCCCAAGTTAAATTGGCTGATGCCCTAAGAAGAGGTACAGTTTACCATTTTGAAATGTACGTGCGATTGGCCTTTTGGAGCAACGCCAGCTTAAAGTCTTTTGGTGCCTTATTTAGTAAAGTAGGGTATAAATCACAAGGAGATGCTGTTAAATCGTGTATAATAGATTCTGTAAGTAAAAAAGGAAGTTTTATTAATGGTTACCAATGGTTTAGAATTTCGGGTAAATACCAGGCTGATGGTGGTGAAAAATACCTAACAATTGGCAATTTTGCTCCAGTTGTAAAAAAAGACATGGTTAGACTTGATAAATTTAAACTTGGATTTAAAGAGGCTTACTATTTTATAGATGACATTTCTTTAATTAAAGCCAAAGAAGTTGTAGAAAAGGTAAAAGTAGAAATTGTTGGGTCGTTTAATATTAATGAAGAGGATTCGGTTTTAGTGGTTAAAAAGAATATTACAGTAGGAGAAAAAGTAGCACTTAAAAATATATTTTTCGAAAATGGTAAATCATATATATTACCCGAATCGTTTTCTGAGTTAAATAAATTGGCACAGTATCTTATCAGAAATCCTAAAATGGAAGTGCAGATAAATGGACATTCGGATAATGCTGGTTCGAAATCTAAAAACCAAAAATTATCAGAGCAACGTTCGCGCGAGGTATTTGAATACCTTATTAAAAAGGGGGTTCAAAATAAAATGTACTTTAAAGGCTATGGCAGTGCTTTCCCTATTGCATCTAATGATACTGATGAAGGTAAAGCTAAAAACAGACGTGTAGAGTTTGAAATTGTTAAGGCTGCTAATTAAAATTTATAAATGGGTAATAATATTAAAGGTAATACTATGAAAAAAAAAAAAAAAAATAATAAGAAAA
>CALMMX010000234.1 GCA_937868545.1 uncultured Bacteroidota bacterium | reverse complement strand
CTATATCTTGTAAACACAATTTAAAAGTCCCTCTGTAACCAGATGATCCATTATGATTATCTACTGATATGTAATACGTATTTCCTGGAATTAAAGATGTTGAACTTAAATTTAAATCAGAGTATTGAGATGTATAATTTACACAACCTACTTGTGTTGTACCATCACTTTGCCAAAGTGCCAAATAAGGATATTGCAGAGAGCCTTCCGCTCCTCCAGTAAATAATTGCAAATTAATTTGAGAAGAAGTAGCTACAAATTTAAACCAACGATTACTCCCTCCTGATGTATTCCAACAAGAACCAGGATTCTTGTCAGTAGTTGCCATTTCTGTGGAATAAGCTCCATTACTAGAACATGAATTTATTATAGACGAAACATCAGTTGCAGCTTCATAAAAATCATTGGTTGCAACATCTTGTAAGCATAATTTAAAGGTTCCTCTGTAGCCAGCAGAGCCATTATGATTATCTACCGAAAAATAATAGGTATTTCCAATTGTTAAACTTGCTGAACCTACCTCTAAATCTGAATATTGAGATGTATAATTTGTACATCCAATTTGGGTAGTTCCATTACTTTGCCACAATGCTACATAAGGATACTGAATAGAGCCTTCTGCTCCACCTGTCTTAACTTGAACATTAATTTGAGTTGTTGTTGCTACAAACTTAAACCAAACATTGCTGCCACCAGCTGTATTCCAACATGAACCTGGCCCATTGTCATTTGTAGCAGCAACAGTTGTGTACGCTCCGTTTCCAGAGCAACTGTTAATGATTGAACTAACATCCGTGGCGCTAGCATAGTTATTATTAGCTGGTTGAGCTATAATAGTTGCAAACGAAAAAATAAAAAGGACTAAAAGAAAATACGGTAAAAGAAAATTTTTCATAGATTATTGATAAAAACTCTAATATATGGCTAAAAATTTAAACTTTATGTTAAATATTACATTCGAAAGAAATTAAAAATCAGATGTATTTATTCATGATGATACTTCTCATTTTTTAATATTGAAAAGCCACGATATAATTGCTCACAAAAAAATAAGCGAATCATCTGGTGAGAAAATGTCATATTTGATAGTGACAAAACATAAGAACTTTTATCCAAAATAGATTTATCAATTCCAAAAGGTCCACCAATTAAAAAAACCACCCGTTTGCAACCCGATACCATTCGTTTATTTAAGAAATCTGCAAATTGAACAGACGTAAATTGCTTCCCATGTTCGTCCATACAAACTAAAAAATCAGATGGATCAAGCAGTTTTTGAATTTCTAATGCCTCCGCTCTTCTTTGCTCATCAAATGGTTTTTGTCGAATATTTTTTGCCATTGATATGGTTTCTGTGCTAAACGAAATGTAGTTTTTTAATCGTTCCGTATATATTTTAACACCTTCGGTGAGGTATGAATCAGTTGTCTTTTCTATTTGAATCAAAAGTATTTTCATTTATTAGCTCAATTTACTTAGTTTTAGGCACAATAATTGCTTTATTCGGTAAAAATTACAATATTAATGAAACTATTTGTTATTACTTTAATTAGCTTATTTAGTTTATCTTTTAATTTAAAAGATATTACGGATGATATTGCTAATGCTCTAAAACAAGGTAACACGTCTGAGTTAGTTAAAAATTTCTCCGAAAAAATTTCCATTAAAGTCTTAAATCAAGAAGATTTACTTAGTAAATCTCAGGCTCAAGCTGTTATTGAAGATTTTTTCTTGAAACACAAGGTAAAAAGCTATCAAACATCACATACTAGTATTGTTAACGGCGATCAACAATTTATAACTGGCGCCTTGGATACAAATAACGGTAAATTTAGAATTTCCATATTAGTGAGAGGAAACGTAATTTCGCAGTTCAGAATAGAGAACGATAATGGCTAATTACATACTTCAACACAAAAAACATTTCAACTTTAAAACTTTTGTTCAAAACGCCTTACAAGAAGATGTAGGTGATGGAGATCATTCGGCTTTAGCAACCATCCCTTCAAATAAAAAAGGCAAGTGTCATTTATTAGTAAAGGAAAACGGCATTTTAGCTGGTGTTGATGCGGCTAAAGAAATTTTTAAAATTATTGATCCTAAATTTAAAGTTACAACATACATTAAAGATGGAACTCATGTAAAAGTGGGTGATATTGCTTTTACTGTTGAAGGTAGCTCACAAAAACTTTTAACTGCCGAAAGATTAGTTTTAAACGTGATGCAGCGTATGAGTGCTATTGCAACAAAAACTAATTATTTACAAACATTATGCAAAGGCACAAAAGC
>CALMMX010000233.1 GCA_937868545.1 uncultured Bacteroidota bacterium | reverse complement strand
AAGAATATAGTGGTATTGTTCAGTTGGCTTATTAATTAAATTCTAGTGAAATTAAATTATTAAATATATTATTATGATTAAGAAAATTATAGTTTTTGCTATTGTGTGTTTATTCAACTACACTACAAGTGCTCAACAAGAAGCACAATACAGTATGTACTTTTTCAATCCACTTCTAATAAATCCTGGATATGCTGGCAGTCAGGAGGCATTAACAGCAACTGCGGTTGTTAGAGATCAATGGAATGGTTTAGCTGGAGCGCCTAAATCCCAATGTTTAACTGTGCATTCCCCTTTAAAAAAAGAAGCATTGGGTTTGGGACTAACTGTGTTAAATGATGTATTAGGTCCAACAAAAAATACAGGAGGTTATTTAGACTTTTCATATGGAATTAAATTAAATAAGCAAAAAGACCGTTTAGTATTTGGTTTAAAGATGGGAGTTGATTATTTGCAACGTGATTTTTCTAAGCTTAGAATTAACGATCAAAATGATAATGTATATTTAGATAATTTCTCTTATAATAAGACTTTGTTAAATGTTGGTGCAGGAATGTACTACTATGGTAAACGCTATTATTTAGGTGTTTCTAGCCCTCGCTTAGTTAAGAATAAATTAAATTTAATTTCTGATCAAACTGCTATTCAGGAAAATCATTATTATGCATTTGGAGGAATTGTTGTTAAAATAAATCCATTAATAAATATGCGTCCTTCATTTATGATTAAGTATGTGAAAAATGCTCCTTTATCTGTAGAAGGTAATTTATCTTTTTTAATAAATGAAAAAGTATGGTTAGGAGCAGTATATCGTCATAATGCATTTATGGGCTTAAATGCAATGTATCAAATTACACCAAGTTTAAAATTAGGTTATGCATATGATTATACACTAACAAAGTTGCAAAATTATAGCAATGGTTCCCATGAACTTATGTTGAGTTACGATTTAAGAAAAATGGTTAAAGGTTTTAAATCTCCAAGATACTTTTAGTACTGTGTATTATTTTAAATTAATTGATAAAAAAAAGTTGTTATATAAAATATGAAAAAAATATACAGTACATTATTTATAATAATTTCAAGTGTTATATTTTCTCAAAGTTTAGTTAGGAAAAATGCAGATAAATATTATAATCAATTGGCATATGTTGATGCCTTAGAGTTTTATAAGAGTTTAGCAAGTAAGAAAAATGTAACTGACGAGGATATTCGCAGGACAGCTATGTGTTATTATAATATCTTTGATTATGAAAATGCAAATAGTTATCTCAATCAATTATCTCAAAAGTTTCCCAATTCAATAACTGAATCTGATTTATTAGCTCAGCTTCAGGTTTTAAAGTATCTTAAAAAATACTCTGAAGTTGATAATGTTTTAGATAAAATTAAATTAAAAAACAATAATAATTTATTAGCAAATAGTCATTTTAAGCGTCCAAATTATTATAAAGAGTTGAAAGATGATTCACTTAATTATAAACTGACAAATATTGAACAAATTAATACTGAGTATTCTGAGTTTTCGCCTGTTTTCTTTAAAAATAATAGTTATTTAACTTTTGCCTCTAACAGAAAAAGTACTGCTATGGCTAGCAAAAAATTTGCATGGGATAATAGTTATTTTATAGATTTATTAAATGCGAAAAAAATTGACTCTATTCATTTTAGAGATATTTTATCTCTTCCTAAAGCTATCGTTTCTCAATATCACGATGGACCAATGACATTATCTGCGGATGAAAAAACAATGTACTTAACTCGCACAAATTATTTAGATAAAAAAGTTGGAAAGAGCACAAAGAAGATTGTCAATTTAAAATTATATATTTTAAAAAGAGATTCTTTAACTGGTGCTTGGGGAAATATTAAAAATTTCGAGTATAATTCTGATGAGTATTCTTTGGGGCATGCAGCAATAAACAGAGAAGGGAATATTCTTTATTTTGTGTCAGATATGCCTGGAGGATATGGACAAACTGATATATGGAAGTCTGAGTTGAAAAATGGGAAATGGCAACAACCAAAAAATTTAGGTCAAGCAATTAATTCAGAAGGTAAGGAAATGTTTCCTTATATTTTTGAAGATGGTACTATGTTTTATTCAAGTGATGGTAAGGCTGGCTTGGGTGGTTTAGATCTTTATTTTTCTCCAGTACATTTAGATGAATATTTTGAACCACAAAATTTGGGTTACCCAATTAATTCCAATAGAGATGATTTTGGAGTATCCTTAAATTCTGATTTAAAGACTGGGTATATTTCTTCAAATAGAGATGGTGGTAAGGGTAAAGATGATATTTATTATTTTAGATCAAAAGAGCCAATATTGGGATCAACAATTAGTGGAATTGTTTATGATGATTTAACTAAAACTATATTAACAAATGCAAAAGTCTTTTTGGTAAATAGTGATAACACAAAAATTTTGGATTCTGCAATTGTTGATATGGATGGTAAATATTCGTTTACAGTTTTAGATACTAAAAAGAAGTATAAAATTGCTGTACAAGAGAAAATTAATCATTATGATAAAATTAGTTCTGTTCCAGATTTAGTAACAGGAGATAATAATTTAAATGTTTATTTACTACCTAAGTATAAATTTATTTGCACTGTTTATGATGCTAAAACAAAAGCCGCATTAGAAGGAGTAAAAGCTACGATAACTGATATTAGAACAAAAAACAGCAAAGTTTATGTTACTAATAAAGATGGATTTTTTGAAGATGCATTTAAAAATAAACGTTTTCATGATACAATTATTTATAAAGTTAAGTTTGAAAAACAAGGTTATATAACAACAACACAAGATTATATTACAGTATTAAATGATGATTTAGTTTTAAAAATAGAAGCCGTAATAAATACTAATTTGCAAAAATTAGAAATTGGCGCTGATGTTGCAAAATCAATCAAAATTAATCCTATTTATTTTGATTTAAATAAATTCAATATTCGCCCTGATGCATCTAAAGAACTTGATAAAATTGTAAATGTTATGTTGGAAAATCCAAGTATGGTAATAGAACTTGGATCTCATACTGATTGTAGAAGTAGTAAATCCTATAATATGACATTATCAGATAAGCGCGCTAAATCATCAGCAGCATATATTGTTTCAAAAGGAATTAGTAAATCACGTATATATGGGAAAGGTTATGGTGAAAGTAAATTAATTAATAATTGCGAATGTGAGGGCGTAAAAGAGTCATCATGCACAGAATTGGAGCATCAACAAAATAGAAGGACTGAATTTTTAATTATAAAGTTTTAAACTTTGAAATTATTTACTTAAAATATTAAGTGATTTATTTTTTCAGAATCTTTTAAAAACCTTTATTTTATTATATTCTATCTGTTTATGTCTATTTTTTTATAAATGATTATTTATTTGATAAGGAAAATATTTTCAATTTTAAGTCAAATTAAATTCCATATTATGAATATTTCACTTCGATTAAATGATCTAAATAAACTTAAGGGCCTATTTTTATTATTTTTATTAGTTAAGAATTTTCAATTATGTTCTCAAGTTTGTTCCAAACCTGGATTATTAGATCCCAATAATTCAGTTTCAGGTGTAGTTAATACCTATTATCCGCCCTCAAGTTCTAGTCAAACTGTGATTGCTGGTTCTACTAGTATTTCATTGGGATCAGTTCCAAGTGGTTTTGGTAGCGATGCTATTGCAATTGGTGATTTGCTTTTAATTATTCAAATGCAAGACGCTACAATTAATACATCTAATACAAGTCAATATGGTTCAGGGTCAACAACTGCTGGATTAGATGGATTAGGTGGTACAGGGGCATCAAGTATTGGCAATTCAGGTAAATATGAATACATTGTTGCTACAAGTAATGTATCAACTGCAGGTGGGGTTTTAACATTTACGGCTTATTCTGGTTTGGGTTTAGTAAATACATATAGGCAAGCTTTAACTCAAGGTGTTAACGGGGTGTTAGGAAGAAAAACATTTCAGGTTATTAGAGTTCCTCAATATTCTAGTATTATGCTTACGGGTAATATTACCTCCCCCGCATTTAATGGAACTGTTGGTGGGATAGTAGTTATGGATATTGCAGGATTATTGAATTTTAATGGATTTTCAATAGATGTATCGGAAAAAGGTTTTAGAGGTGGTTTTAGTATTGGAACTAAAAGAGATACCCAAACACCATTTCCTAGTTATGCAAATTCTTATACTGTTAATGGTACTTCTATTTCTCCGTCTGGTAAAGGTGAAGGTATTGCTGGTACTCCAAAAGATGTATTTGATGGAATGAATAGAGTTATTATAAGTGGTGTTGATGGTTATCCAGGTGGGGATCTAGGTAGAGGAGCTCCTGCAAATGCTGGTGGAGGTGGCGATGACCATAATGCTGGTGGCGGTGGTGGAGCTAATGGTGGTTTCGGAGGTATAGGTGGTAGGGGTATTTATAATGTTGGCTCTGTAACTCAACCAACTTCTAATCCAAATTATTATACATATGATTCTAGAGGAAGATTTGGCTCAAAGTATTTCTCATCTGTAAATGCGCCTATAGGTCTATTATGTCTTGGTGGTGGAGGTGGAGCTGGCCAAAGAGATAATATGACTGCAAGTGATGGGAACCCTGCTTATGATAATATTGTAGGTGGGGGGCCTGGCGGTGGAATTGTAATAGTTAGAGCTGGTAAAGTTACAGGTAATGGATCAATAATTTCAAATGGAAAACAAGGTGTGGCTGGTAATAAATTTTTATCTGCTGCTTGCAGTTGTAATTCTTGTAATGGAGGTGGAATAGATTTAACTAATGTTGATGGGGTATTTATTCCGCAGTCAAGTACTGGTGAGTGGTGCTTATCTGATGGCGCAAGTGGCGGTGGTGCTGGTGGTTCAGTGTTTTTTTATGTTGAAAATAATAGCACTGGTGCAAATATTTCTATAAATACTCGAGGCGGTAACGGTGGCAATACAAATACTTGGTTAAATGAAGTTTCATCTATTGGTCATGGGCCAGGCGGTGGAGGAGGAGGAGGAGTAATTCAATATTACTGCCCAGGAGCTACTATGACTAATAATGCAAATGGAGGAATTGCAGGTGTAAATTTATTTAATAGTAATTCAAAAGGTGCAACTGCTGGCGCTTCTGGATCCGTAGTTAATTTTAATCCACTAACAGATTTTTTAACAGTCCCTCAAATTATTAGTAACTCTTCATTGTGTTTTCCAAATCTTCAAGCTACAAAAATAGAAGCAAACCCAGGAGCGCCAGGTTCTCGTTCTGCTGGTTCAATTGCAACGTATACCCTTTCATTAACTAATACTGGTGGTAGTACTGCCAATTTAGTTTCGTTAATCGATAATTTATCTTCTTATTTTACGTTTAACGCTGGGTCGGCAACAGTTAGTTATTTGGGAGGTGCAACTGGTCCAGCGGCTGGTCTGATTACTCCAAGTAGTTTATCTCCATTAACTTTTAATTCATTTACAATTCCTGTTGGTGGAATTGTAAATGTTGTATTTTCAATAACTACAAATATCTCAACACCTTCAGGAATTTATCATAATGGTACATATAGTTCTTATTTAGATCCAACGAGAACAATCATTGGTTCTTTGATTACGCCGAGTTTAAATGCAACAGCAGGTAACTTAATTTATCAAGGAACCGGTGCTACAGTTTTAGGAAGTAATTATAATGGTACATCGTCAGGACCAGTTAATGAAGATGTTTATATATGTGCAACTCCCACTATAAATGTAACATCCTCTAGTTCATTTTCAATTTGTAATGGAAGTTCAGTAATTCTTACTGCGGTTGGGGCTTCAAGTTATACATGGAGTAATGGAGCTATAACCAATACTATTTCTGTTAGCCCAACTTCAACTACAAATTATAGTATTGTTGGCTTTGATTCTGGTTGTTCTGGAACAAGAAATTTAACTATTAATGTAAATCCATTACCAACAATTACAGTCGTTCCAAGTTCGGTGGCAATTTGTTCTGGAGCAACAGCAACATTAACAGCAGGTGGAGCAAGCACCTACACTTGGACTTCTGGTCCAACCTCTGCAACTTATCCAGTAAATACACCAGGAGTTTACACTGTAACAGGAACAAATAGTAACGGTTGTGTTAATACCAGAACCGTTAGTTTAACCGTAAATCCACTACCAACATTAACCGCCATTCCTAGTTCGGGAGCAATTTGCTCGGGAGCAACGGCAACCTTAACCGCAGGTGGAGCAAGCACCTACACTTGGACTTCTGGTCCAACCTCTGCAACTTATCCAGTAAGTACTGCAGGAGTTTATACTGTAACTGGTACTAATAGTAATGGTTGCGTAAACACAAGAACCGTTAGTTTAACAGTAAATCCTTTACCTACAATAACAGCTGCTCCAAGTTCAGCAGCAATTTGTTCAGGCTCAACAGCAACATTAACAGCAAGTGGTGCAAGCACATACACTTGGACTTCTGGTCCAGTAACTGCAACATATCCAGTAAATACAGCAGGAGTGTATACAGTAACAGGAACTAACAGTAATGGCTGTGTTAATACCAGAACAGTAAGTTTAACTGTAAACCCTATTCCAAGTTTAACAACTACAGCAGGCGGTTTATTAAATGTTTCATGCTTAGGTTCAGCAACAGGTTCATTAAGTACAACCGCATCAGGAACTAGTGGTTATAGTTATGTATGGAGTCCATCTGTTAGTACAAGCAATGTTGCAACTGGTTTAAATGCAGGAGTATATACAACTACTGTTACCGATTTAAATGGATGCAAAGCAGTTTTAAGTAATACTATATCTGCACCAAGTGCAAGTTTAGCAACAGCAGTTGCAACTAGAACTACAGGTT
>CALMMX010000232.1 GCA_937868545.1 uncultured Bacteroidota bacterium | reverse complement strand
TACACTCTTTCCCTACACGACGCTCTCCGATCGTATTTTAATTGTAGCTAGTATACTTGCCAGTTCTATTACTAAAACATTTGAATATATAACAATGGCAATAACCCAAAAACAAATTACTAGCAAAATAGCTTTAACTAATGAATAATCTTTTTTTGATTGATTTTGTAGATTGTTTTTTTTGATTGATTGTTTTAATGAACCTTTAATTTTATGGAGTGGATTTAATGTTATTGATTTTTGAATTAGATTTTTTGGTTTGATTGTATTAGAATTGAAAGTTATAGGTTTAATGGCAGAATGATCCACATCATTACTATTAGCTAACAAAGAAATTTTTGTATTAGAAACTAGTATGCTGTTTAATTTGTTTGAAGCAATTGGTTTTATTTGGTCGGTTGAATGAGTTTTTAGCTTATTAAAAGCATATTTTTTTGACAAGAAACTACTATTCTTACAAGAAGAAAACAATAATGATAATAGTATAAGTGTAAATACTGCTGTTTTCATAAACTATATTTTACGAAGCCAACATGCATATGTAATGGTGTTTGTAACACTAGATTGGGGTGGTGAAAACCCTGCTCCGTTGATTTCGCCTATATCTTGAAAATTGTTAGGGATTGTTCCAAGAATATTTCCAAAAGCAGTGTTTTTTAAGTACAACCTGTATGATGATCCAACGGTTTGACTTACAGTAAGCTCATAATTTGATAAAACAGAATTGTAGTAATAATTAGTTTTTGAAACAAATTTTAAGGTGTCAGACTTTGAAAGAATTGCACCGCTTGGGAATAGTTGATATTGGTATAAAACCCAGTTTCCATCAATGTTTATTAAATTATTTTGAGTATTTAATAATGATGAATTTGGAACAGCATTTTTTTTACAAGAACATAAAGCCATTATAAAAAAAATGCTGATTATTTTAGTAAGGAAGCTAACCATGTTTTGATTTTATTATTTATCGCAATAGTTCACATTAAATTTACTTGATGATATCAATTCAAAATAACCAATATCAGATTTATCTAAGCTCATAAAACGATCATTAAATGAAAACAAATTTCCTTTCGAGTCTTTACATAAAACTTCTACATAAAAGAAAATGTCTTTTGTTCCATATTCTGTTATGCTTTCTCTCCAATCTGATGAAATAGATAGGTTTACAAATGAGTAGGCTCTGTTTTCTTTTTTATTATATCGTCCAATTCCATAAGCAGCTATTTCTTTTAAACGAGGCTTTAGTTTTGCTAGTTCGTTGCTTGAAACATCTTTAGATAAACTACAACTATAACCGTATGGTACCTTTGCTCCAATTTTTGGGGAATAAGTAAGGTTACCGCTGGCCAAAACTGTGTTAGGATTGCTTTCAGTGAAGAGTTCTACAGTTACTTTTAGTTCTTTAGTATCAATTGTTTCAGGTAGGAAATCTTTAATCCAATGATTGTTACCTTGTGTGGCATTTTTTAAAACTAAATCAAACACGCCGCTAGTTTTTGTATGTGGAGTAGGGTTTTCAATATAAACGGAGGTCGTTTTGCTTTTGCCATTTTCAAGAGTAAGTTTTATTTTGAATTTACTCGTTTTAGAATTAAGTAAATCAACAATGTTTTCTTTTACATGTCTTTCATTTGTATCAATGTATTTGTTTAATCCTTGATTTAAGAACAATCCAACTTTTACACCTTCATCTAAAGTAAATTTAGTTTTGTATGAAGTTCCATTAAATTTATTTTGTTCTGTTACATTATTTCCAAATAAAAGTTTACCAATGTTTTGTTTGTGAAATGAATTAGTAACTCCTTCGTCTGGTGAATCCATTATTTTTTTAATGGCTAATTGCTTTTGTTTATTAATATATGAAGCAACTGCTTTTTTGAACATTTCATTATAAGCAGCAAAATTATTTTCTTCAATTTTTAAATCTTCTGCCGCTATACTTTCTGCTTTTGTTTTCTTGTAAATACCACCACCTGTTTTTTTTCCGTATTCGGTATCTCTGATACAACTATGGTAGTATAAACCTTTTGATTTATTGTATAATACATAAGTACATTCGTCCCAAATTTTATTTAATTCATCTTCTACAACATATACATCGCCATCTAAATACTTGTATTTTGTGTTTCTATAGTTTTCTGAGTCTCTACCATGATACCAACCACAAACTTCATATGCTTTTTTTGAAGAATTGTATTTAAATAAAGTAACGTTTAAAACATCATTATTTAAACTACAGTCGGCATAAATATTATTATCAAAATATTTAAAATCATCATTTCCTATATCGCTTCCAAAATATTCTGTTTTACCTGTTTTAAAAAACGAGCGATCAGTTTTTTCTTCAAGGTTTTCGAGTGTGGCTTTAAAGTTTTTTTTAGCAACGCCTTTACCAATCATTGCATATACATCTTGTGAATAAAATGAACTTGAAAATAGTAATGAGAAAATGATAATAAGTAGTGTTTTCATTTGGAAATATTTATAAGGATTGAAATGGATTATCTTTTATTATTTTGAAAAGAGGCTGTCTCAAAAGTCAGTTTTACAGTCATTCTGAACTTGTTTCAGAATCTAGAGATGAGTAAAATCAACCTCTTTAGAGATGCCGAATCAAGTTCGGCATGACGATTTGGGACTTTTGAGACAGCCTCTTATTTTTGTTATTACTTAGCGTTTGGATTTATTTTAAATAAAGTTTCAGGTTGTTTGTTTGTTTCAGCAATATAATCTATGTTTTCTCCAGGCCATAAACTAAAATAGTAAGATGATTTTAAAATTGTTCCTTTTCCTTTAATTGTAAATGGTAGTTCGTTAGTTTCTTTAGTACTATAAATTTCTCTGTATTGAGTAAATAAATACCTTAATGAATTAACTGAAGCTTCTTCCCCTTCAACAAGTTCAATTTCAACATCCACTTTTACAAAGTTTCCATTTGGATTCATCATTCTTGTTAGTGCATCAATATTTTTATCGTTATTATCAACATTATAAGTAATGCTTTTTATTGTTGTTTTTGTTTTCCCTCCCTCATATAAAACACTTTCATTAATTATTGATGAATCTAGTTTTACTACTTTATTAGGAGTTGAGGTTATTGTCTTTGGTTTTAAGTCAATATAACCTTCATGGGTTTTATTTTTATTCGATAAATCATCTAAGCCTATAGTTAAATCTTCTACAGCAGTTGTATTAGGCACATCTACAATAAAGAAACCGCCAGAATTATGAAATTTGCTTTCATTATCTCTTAATGTTGGTAGGTATTCTTTTTTAGATTTTGTATCAAACACATATATGTCGGTTTCTGATAATTCTTTTTGTTTGTTTTCTGTTGTAAAGTATACTTTAATGCTTTTGTAGTCCGCTGGCATTAAAGCATCTGGATTTTTTGGTGTAATATCATCAATTACTGAATCTATTTTTACCGACATATAAACTGGTACTAGTTCATTTTGTCTTGTATCAATGTTATAATCTTCTTTCTCACCAATTTGATAAGTTCCTATTGACCCAATTGTATCTATTTTCTTGTTTAAATGGTCCTTGGAACAAGAACTCATAATTACTAATGCAGAACTTGCAATTAAAATTGTTTTTTTCATTTTGTGGCTTATATTTTTGGTTTATATTGAATTATTATTCAAAAGTATATACCAAAGCATGCTTAAAATACCTAAATGAACATTCGTGATGCTTAAATGAACATTAGATGAAAATTGCAGGAAATTCGTTTTATGAGAAAACCGAGAATAGTATTTTTTTAGCTCTACAAACTGTTTAGTAAAGATAAAAACTCATCTTTTTTTCTTGTAGCTAATGGAATAGCAGCTTTGTTCTTCATTATAATAGTACCGCCATCAGATTTAACAAAATGGTCGAAGTATAACATATTAATTAAATGAGATTGGTGAGCTCTAAAAAAACCAAATGGAAGCAATAAGTTTTCGTATTCTTTTAACGTGGTTGAAACAACAAGTTTAGGAGCATTAATAAAGTGAAATGTAGTATAGTTTTTTTCAGATTCGCAATGCACTATATCTTGTATGTTTACAGAGTAAAGCTTTTCTGTGGTTTTTAAAACAATTTTTTGAAGATTTTTTGGCCTTTCTATATTTGAAAATAAGGTGCCAAATTTTAATTCTAATGTTTCTTTATTTAATGTTTCTTCAGCTTTTTTAACAGCTTCAACTAAATCATCTGGGTCAACAGGTTTTAATAGATAATCAATGGCACTGTAGCGAAAAGCTTTTATGGCAAAATCCTGAAATCCGGTTACAAAAATTACTTTAAATGTAATTGGTTTTAATTGTTGTAATAAATCAAAACCTGTTCCGTCAGGCATCTCAACATCTAAAAAAACCAAATCTGGTAAATATTTTTTAATTACTTCAACACCAGTTTTCACATCACTAGCTTCTGCCATAATAGTTACATTAGGACAGTATTCTTTAATTAGTTCAATGTTTTTTGATCTAATAGTATCTATATCATCTATTATAACAGCTCTTAGCATAATTTTTAGTTATTGTAAATATAGGGTATTTCTAATTGTGTTCTTACCCCAATTATAACATTATTTTCAATAATATTTTCAATAACAATTTCAATGTCTTTTTTTGGCGAATTGCTGTTTAACCTTTCTTTTACAATTTGTGTTGCAAGAGACTTATGATTGTTATTGTTTTCTTTTAATTCTAATCCAGTACCATTATCTCTTACTTCAAAAATCAATGCATTGTTTTTCATAGTAAAATTTATAGTTATTATTCCATCGTTGGTTTTTTCTTTTAAACCATGTTTTATGGCATTTTCAATAAATGGTTGAGTAAGCATGGGCGGCACTAAAATGCTCTCAGCTTCTATAGTATCATCTATATTAATAGTATGTGTAAATTTATTATTATAAAGTAGTTTTTGAATGGTTAA
>CALMMX010000231.1 GCA_937868545.1 uncultured Bacteroidota bacterium | reverse complement strand
TGAAGAGAATACAGATATGGGGGCTGAATTACGTATGACGAACCGTTACTTGGATTTACGCAAAAATGAAGTGCGTAAGAACTTAGAGCTGCGTCATCGTATGGCAATTGAAACTCGTAACTATTTAGATAAATTAAATTTTTTAGAGGTAGAAACTCCTGTTCTTATTAAATCTACTCCAGAAGGTGCTCGCGATTTTGTTGTACCAAGTAGAATGAACGAAGGTCAGTTTTATGCGTTACCACAGTCTCCACAAACATTTAAACAGCTATTAATGGTTGGAGGTTTTGATAGGTATTATCAAATAGTAAAATGCTTTAGAGATGAAGATTTAAGAGCAGATAGACAACCTGAGTTTACTCAAATAGATTGTGAAATGAGCTTTGTTGAACAAAAAGATATTTTAGATACGTTTGAAGGTTTAGTGCGCCATTTATTTAAATCGGTAAAAAATATTGACATGCCTTATGTGCCACATATGACTTATGCTGATGCAATGAAGTTTTATGGTAATGATAAGCCTGATACTCGTTTCGAAATGAAATTTATTGAAATGAATTCAGTAGTTGCAGGTAAGAATTTTAAAGTGTTTGATGATGCAGAATTAGTTGTTGCAATTTGTGCTAAAGGCGCAGCAGAATATACTCGTAAACAGTTGGATGAATTAACGGAATGGGTAAAACGTCCTCAAATTGGTGCAACTGGATTAGTATACGCTCGTCATAATGCAGATGGAACAATTAAATCAAGCGTTGATAAATTTTATAGTGAAGAGGATTTAAAAGCTTGGTCAGTTGCGTGCGGTTCACAACCTGGAGATTTAATTTTAATTTTAGCAGGTTCTGATGAAAAAACGCGTAAGGCAATGAGCGAATTACGTTTAGAAATGGGCGCTCGTTTAGGCTTAAGAGATAAATCAAAATTTTCTGCATTATGGGTAATAGATTTTCCTTTATTAGAATGGAATGATGGTGACCCTAATTTATTAGCATCTTTAGCTGGTAGATGGCATGCGAAACATCATCCATTTACTTCACCAAATCCTGAAGATTTTGAATTATTAAAAACTAATCCAGGTGCTGTAAGAGCTAATGCTTATGATTTAGTTATTAATGGTGTTGAAGTTGGTGGAGGAAGTATTCGAATTCATAATAAAGAATTACAAGCTCAGATGTTTGATTTGCTTGGTTTTACTAAAGAAGAAGCTCAAAAACAATTTGGCTTTTTAATGAATGCATTTGAATTTGGTGCGCCTCCTCACGGCGGTTTAGCTTTTGGTTTTGATAGATTATGTTCATTGTTTGGTGGAAGTGATAGTATTAGAGATTTTATTGCTTTCCCTAAAAATAATTCAGGTCGCGATGTAATGATTGATAGTCCTAGTGAAATTAGCGATGAGCAATTAAAAGAGTTAAATATTTTAAGTACAGTTACAAAAAGTTAGTTGACAACAATAGGTATAATTGCATTTCTTATTATTGGACTCATATTGGGTTTAATTGGCGGCGGCGGTTCAATTTTAGGTGTGCCTGTTTTGGTTTATATAATGGGTTTTCAGGCAGATGTAGCTACTACCTATTCACTTTTCATAGTTGGTACAACTTCATTAATTGGTGCTATTGCCTATTTAAAGAAAGGTGAAATTAGCATGGAGGCAATCATACAATTTGCAATTGCATCAATGGTTACTGTATTTTGTGTACGTAAATTTGTAATGCCAGCAATCCCTGAAACCTTTACTTTATTTGGAGTTGAGGTTGCTAAACACATTTTAATTATGGTATTGTTTTCAATTTTAATATTGATATCATCATACAGCATGATTAAGAAAAGGAAACCAAATAAAATAAATCAAGTTAAATGGGATGAGTTTGCTAAAAGTCCTATTGGTATTCCTGCTGTTGTTTTTATGGGAATTTTAGTTGGTGTTATTACCGGCTTTATTGGTGCGGGTGGAGGTTTTATAATTGTACCAGTGCTCATCTTTTTTTTAAGATTGAATTTTAAAAAAGCAATTGGAACGTCTTTATTAATTATTGCAATAAATTCAATAGTTGGTTTTACAGGCAACATTGGTCATCAAAATATTAATTGGATTTTATTGTTTGGTATTTCTGCGGTGTGTATTTTAGGGATTATAGCTGGCAGTTATTTCTCTGATAAAATTTCAGCTAATAAGTTGAAACCTGCATTTGGCTGGTTTACTTTATGCGTGGGGCTTTTTGTATTAATAAAAGAAAGTTTTTTTTAGAGAACGTATAGAGTATGGCAAAATCGAAAGGTGGAGTGGTTAAAAAAGTAATAATAATTTTAGTTCTTGGTATTGTTGCCTTTGGAGGATATTGGGCCTATGAAAATGTATTTAAGAGTAATGTTAAGTTAAACGGTAAAAAATATACTTACATCTATATTAAGTCAAATGCCACTTATAATGAAATGCTTGAAGAAATTTACGCCTTAAACATTATTGAAGACAAGGAAAGCTTTGAATGGACTGCACGCGAAATGGATTTGCCAAATAACATCCATTCTGGTAAATTTAGAATTGACGAAAAAATGAGTAATCGCTCAATTGTAAATGCAATAAAAAAAAACAAGCAAGAAAAAGTTAAGTTGTTTTTTAATTCTCAAATTAGAACACAAGAACAATTTATAGATTACGTTGCCGATAAAATAGAAGTTGAAAGAAATGAGTTAGAAGAGTTTTGTAATAATGATGAAAAACTTGCAGATGATTTTGGGTTAGATTCAAAAAATATGATGTGTTTAGTGGTCCCTAAAACATATGAATTAAGTTGGGCTACTACATTGCCTGAATTAATAGATGAACTTAAAAAATCATTTAATGAAGTTTGGACAAAGGCAAAGAAAGATAAAGCAAAGGCAATGGGATATTCTGTTCCAGAAATCATTACAATTGCCTCTATTACTCAAAGTGAAAGTAATATTAAAACTGAGCAGCAAAAAATTGCAGGCGTTTATATCAATAGATTAAAACAAGATATGAAATTGCAAGCAGATCCTACAATAGTTTTTGCAAATAAAAATTTTGATGTACAACGTGTTTTATCAGTTGATAAAGAAATTGATTCCCCCTATAATACATACATGTATAAAGGGTTACCTCCTGGTCCAATATGTTTAGTTCAACCATCAACTTTAGATGCTGTATTAAATTACTCAAAACATACTCATACCTTTTTTTGTGCAAAACCTGATTTTAGTGGCTATTCAAATTTTACAAATGATTATGCAGTGCATCAAAAAAATGCCAAAGCTTATCAAGATGCCCTTAATAAAAGAGGTATTTCTCGTTAAATTCGACAACAACTGTATTTAGAATTATTCCAAATAAAGACTTGCTTCTAAACCCTTGAACAATAAGCGTTTTAAAGTGTTATTAATATTGGAAAAACGACAAAAAATTTGTTAAAGACGTTCTGCAATCATACATTTGTCGCGTAAAAAATTAAATACATTTCTATATGAGTAAAGGATTTTTAAAATCATCAATTGGAAAAAAAGTTGTAATGGGGCTTACCGGTTTGTTCCTTGTTTCTTTTTTGGTTATACATGTAAGCATTAATGCATGCATATTTTTTAATGATGGCGGACAAACATTTAATGCAGCTGCCGATTTTATGGCACATAACCCTGTAATTAGAATTCTGGAAATTGGTTTACTTGCTGGTTTAATATTACACGCTGTACAAGCTTTAATTTTAACAATGCAAAACAAAAAAGCTCGTCCTGTTGCTTATGCAAAGGTTGATGGAGCTGCTAACTCTAAATGGTATAGCCGTAGTATGGGAGTTTTGGGTTCATTATTATTAATGTTTTTAGTAGTGCATTTTGCTAATTTTTGGTTCCCAACTAAAGTGGCTGTATTCTCTCACCAAGAGCATAATACATTTGAAAGTATGAAAGTTGTTTTTGACCAATGGTATTTTGTAGCTATTTATTTATTAGGAGTTGGTGCATTATGTTATCACTTGTTGCACGGTGTGCAATCTGCATTTCAATCATTAGGATTAAATCATAAAAATTATACACCAACTATAAAATCTTTTGGTGTTTGGTTTTCAATTATAGTAAGCTTATTGTTTGCTTCTATGCCAATAGTTATGTTTTTACACATTATTCAATAATATATATATTTAAGATATGTCAAAATTAGATTCAAAAATACCTGAAGGAGCAATTGATCAAAAATGGTCAAAGTATCGCTCAACAGTTCATCTTGTAAATCCAGCTAATAAACGTAGTTTAGAAGTATTAGTTGTAGGTTCTGGTTTAGCTGGAGCTTCAGCAGCTTCTTCATTAGCTGAAATGGGATACAAAGTAAAAGTATTTTGTTTTCAAGATTCTCCTCGTCGTGCGCACTCTATTGCAGCTCAAGGTGGTATCAATGCCGCAAAAAATTATCAAAATGATGGTGATTCAACTTACCGTTTATTTTATGATACTATTAAAGGTGGTGATTATAGAGCACGTGAAGCAAACGTTCATCGTTTAGCAGAAGTGTCTTCAAATATTATTGACCAATGTGTTGCTCAAGGTGTTCCTTTAGCTCGTGAGTATGGTGGTTTATTAAGTAACCGTTCATTTGGTGGTACACAAGTACAACGTACATTTTATGCTGCTGGACAAACAGGTCAACAATTGTTACTAGGTGCTTATTCTGCTTTACAACGCCAAGTTGGTATGGGTGCTGTTGAATTATGCGCTCGTCACGAAATGTTAGACGTTGTTACTATTGATGGCATTACTCGTGGTATTATTGCTCGTAATTTAATTACTGGCGAAATGGAAAAACATTTTGGTCATGCAGTATTATTGTGTACAGGTGGTTACGGAAACGTATTTTACTTATCTACTAACGCAATGGGAAGTAATGTTACTGCAGCTTGGAAAGCTCATAAAAAAGGAGCTTTTTTTGGAAACCCTTGCTATACACAAATTCACCCAACTTGTATTCCAGTATCTGGCGATCATCAATCTAAATTAACTTTAATGTCGGAATCATTACGTAATGATGGACGTATTTGGGTTCCAAAAAAGAAAGATGATAACCGTAAACCAACTGATATTCCTGAGGAAGAAAGAGATTATTACTTAGAGCGTCGTTACCCGGCATTTGGTAACTTAGTTCCTCGTGATGTGGCTTCTCGTGGAGCTAAAGAGCGTTGTGATGCTGGTTACGGTGTTGGTAATTCTAAAATGGCTGTGTATTTAGATTTTGCATTTAATACAGCTCGTTACGGAAGAACAGAAGCTACTAAGAAAAATCTTCATAACCCAAGCCAAGAAGAAATCATGCGCTTAGGTAAAGAAGTAATTAAAGAAAAATATGGTAACTTGTTTGATATGTATCAACAAATTACTGGAGAAAACCCTTACGAAGTACCTATGCGTATTTACCCAGCGGTGCATTACACAATGGGTGGTTTATGGGTAGATTATAACTTAATGACCACTGTAAAAGGTTTATATGCATTGGGTGAAGCTAACTTCTCTGACCATGGTGCTAACCGTTTAGGTGCTTCAGCATTAATGCAAGGTTTAGCTGATGGTTATTTTGTAATACCGTATACTTTAGGAGTGTATTTATCTGAAGAAGTTTCTCGTATGAGTGCTGAAAAAGATAAAGCAGATTCAATAGATAAATTAAAAACAAAACATCCAGCATTTGATGCAGCTTTAAAAGAGCAAACAGATTTAATCAATAAATTCTTAAATATAAAAGGAACTAAATCAGTAGAAAGTTTCCATAAACGTTTAGGATTAATTATGTGGAATAAATGCGGTATGGCTCGTAATAAACAAGGCTTAACTGAAGCTATTGCTGAAATACAAGCATTACGTAAAGAATTTTGGAGTGATGTGCGTGTTTTAGGAAGCGCAGATGAATTTAATCCGGATTTAGAAAAAGCGGGACGTGTTGCTGATTTCATAGAATTAGGCGAGCTAATGTGTAAAGATGCATTACACCGTGAAGAAAGCTGTGGAGGCCACTTCCGTGAAGAACACCAAACAGAAGAAGGTGAAGCAAAACGTGATGACGTTAACTTTGCATATGTTGCTGCTTGGGAATACAAAGGAGAGAGCAATTGGGAGCTTAATAAAGAAGAACTTAAATTTGAAAATATTAAAATAGCACAACGTTCTTACAAATAGTGATTAGTGAATAGAGTTAAGTGATGAGTAAAATCAATTCATTTGAAGATTTATTAGTTTGGCAAAAAGCTATCAACATTGCAGTTGAAGTGTATAAGCTAACTAGTAAATTTCCTAAAGAAGAAATTTTCGGAATGACATCGCAACTTAGAAGAGCATCAACCTCTATTTCACTAAATATTTCTGAAGGGTCAGTTAAATCAACTGCAACTTTTATTTTGCAACTAGGTCACGCAAAAGGAAGTGCAAGTGAGTTGCTTTCAGGATTTATTTTATCACAAAAGCTTGGATTCTTAAGTCTAGATGAACTCTCAAATATGAGAATTCTTATAGAAGAAGAATCGAAAATGATTAATAGTTTAATAACTGCAATAAAAAACAAGAATAAATAGAAAATTGACCAGTGCTTACTTTTCACATAATCACTCGTCACTAACCACCAATCACTAATTACTATGGGATCAGGACACGGAACAGAATTGAATCTAACTTTAAAAGTTTGGAGACAAAAAAATAGCAAAGCAGCAGGAAGCTTTGAAACACATCAATTAACTGGCATCTCAACAGACATGTCGTTTTTAGAAATGTTTGATGTATTAAACGAAAAATTAATTAGCGAAGGAAAAGAAGCAATTGCTTTTGACCACGATTGCCGTGAAGGTATTTGTGGTATGTGTAGTATGTACATCAATGGCCGTCCTCATGGACCAAAACAAGGTGTTACTACTTGCCAATTACATATGCGCTCTTTTAAAAATGGCGATACAATTGTTGTTGAGCCATGGAGAAGTGCAGCGTTCCCGGTAATTAAGGATTTAGCAGTTGATAGAGGTGCTTTTGATAGAATTATTGCAAGTGGAGGATATATTTCAGTAAACACTGGAAATGCACAAGATGCAAATAATATTTTAATACCAAAAGAAGCAGCAGATGATGCTTTTAGCGCAGCAGCTTGTATAGGTTGCGGTGCTTGTGTAGCTGCTTGTAAAAATGGTTCAGCTATGTTATTTGTTTCTGCAAAAGTTTCTCAATTAGCATTATTACCTCAAGGACAAGTAGAACGTAAAGCTCGTGTACTTAAAATGGTAGAAGCTATGGATGAGGAAGGATTTGGTAATTGTACTAATACAGGAGCTTGTGAAGCAGAATGTCCTAAAGGAATTTCTTTAGAAAACATTGCACGTATGAATAGAGAGTTAACTATTGCAAGTGCTACTTATAGTAAATAATTTATAAAATAAATGCCCATAAAAAAAGACTGCTAGAAATAGCAGTCTTTTTTTTGAGTAATTTTTTCAATTAATATTTAATTCCAGAAATGCCAATGTTTTCAATTGGATGCCAAGTAGTTTTTATTTCTTGTAAATCAGTAATAAAATAAGGGCCTTGTTCTTTTTCATCACTCCAATTTTTATTCCATGTATAAACACGTTTAACATTTAACGATGCGTTTTCGCCAATTGTTTTATTAAAATCTTTTTCAGAGTTGCAGTTTATAATTGCATTTACATCCATATGAGATGAAAAATGAGAGTGTAATTCTTTTCTGTTGCCTGTTAAAATATTTACAACACCTCCTGGAACATCACTCGTTGCTAATACTTCGGCAAACGTAATGGCGCAAGTAGGTTTATTTTCAGATGCTAAAACTATACATGTGTTTCCACCAGCTATGCAAGGTGCTACAACAGAAATTAATCCTAGTAAAGCAGTGCTTTCATCTGCCATAATTGCCACAACGCCCATTGGTTCAGGTACACTAAAGTTAAAATGCGAAGTTGCTACTGGATTTACTGCACTATGCATTTGTTGGTATTTATCACACCATCCTGCGTAATACACTAAACGGTCAATGCTTTGTTCAATTTCTTTTTTTGCATTTACAGCTGTATAACCAAGTTGTTTTAGTTCTTCTAAAAATTGTTCTTTTCTACCTTCGAGCATTTCTGCAATACGGTATAAAATTTGTCCACGATTAAAAGCTGCTCTTGCACTCCATCCGCTAAAAGCACTTCTAGCAGCTGTTACAGAGTTTCTAAAATCTTTACGAGATGATAAACTAACATTTACTGTCATGTTATTTTTTAATTTTAAAGGATAGTAACGTCCACTTTCTGTACGAGGAAACTGACCGCCAATAAATATTTTATATGTTTTTAGAACTTCTATTCTTTCCATAATGTTTAAACGCAAAGTCTGCAAAGTATTTTCGCAAAGAAAACTGAGGACTTTATTTTTTAAGTTTGTTTTTTATTTATTTAACCGCAATGTAAATTGAATTTAAATGTTAATTTTTTTGATATTATGTTTTTTTCGCAAAGAAAAATAAGGACTCTATACTTTATAAATTATTTACTACTCTTTTAATTCAATCTTTAACTCTTAAGACATTAAAATTAATTAATAATCCCAATTTTATGTTACTTAATTTTAAATACGTTAATATTTGTGCTAAATGAACATCATTTAAGGTTTCACATGCTTTTAATTCTATAATTACTTTATTTTCTACCAACAAATCTAACCTGTATCCAACATCTAATTTTACATCTTCATAAATTAGTGGTAATGCTTTTTGTTTTTCTACTTTTAATCCTGATTTTAACAATTCATAATATAAACACTCTTCGTAAGCTGATTCCAACAATCCTGGCCCCAAGGCTGTATGCACTTTAATGGAACTACCTATTATAATTTGTGAGAGAGCGTTTTCTGTCATAATTTATAATTTTTAAAACATAAAACATTTGTTGTTCCCTTAGCGTTTTTCTCTGCATCTTTGCGGTTAAATCTTAAAACTTTAAATAGGGCATTAATCCATGTAATCCACCTTCACGTCCAAATCCACTTTCTTTGTATCCACCAAATGGTGATGTAGGATCAAATTTATTATAAGTGTTAGCCCACACAACCCCAGCTCTTAATTTTGATGTCATGTTAAATATTCGAGAGCCTTTGTCGGTCCAAACACCAGCACTTAAACCATAAGGAATGTTGTTTGCTTTTTCAATTACTTCTTCAACAGTTCTAAATGTTTGAATTGCTAAAACTGGCCCAAAAATTTCTTCTTGAGAAATACGGTGAGATTGAGATGTGTTTAAGAATAAAGTTGGTCTTACAAAAAATCCTTTTTTAGGAATCGAGCAAGAGCTTTGATACATGTCTGCACCATCATTAACACCAATTTTTAAATACTCATTAATTTTATTTAATTGCATTTTAGAGTTAATTGCACCAATATCAGTGTTTTTGTCTAAAGGGTCGCCAACAATTAATGTTTCTAATCTATCTTTTAGTTTTTTAATAACCTCATCGGCAACACTTTCTTGCACAAATAAACGAGAACCAGCGCAACATACGTGCCCTTGGTTAAAGAAAATTCCATTAATAATACCTTCTACAGCTTGATTAATTGGAGCATCTTCAAAAATAATATTTGCAGCCTTTCCACCAAGCTCAAGCGTTAATTTTTTATCAGTACCAGCAATAGATTTTTGAATCCATTTGCCAACGTTTGTACTACCTGTAAATGCAATTTTATTTACTAATGGGTGGTTTACAATAGCTGCGCCAGTTGGACCAAAACCAGTTACAATGTTTACAACGCCATCTGGTAATCCACTTTCTTGAATTATCTCAGCTAATTTTAAACAAGTTAATGGAGTTGTTTCTGCAGGTTTTAAAACTACAGTATTCCCTGTTGCTAATGCTGGAGCTATTTTCCAAGCAGCCATAAGTAATGGGAAATTCCATGGAATTATTTGACCCGCAACACCTAACGATTTAGGATTTCTATTTGGAAAAGCGTATTCTAACTTATCTGCCCAACCTGCATAGTAAAAAAAGTGATTAGCAGCTAATGGGATATCCACATCTCTACTTTCGCGAATTGCTTTACCTCCGTTTAAAGTCTCTATTACAGATAATTCGCGAGCACGCTCTTGTATTAATCTTGCAATTCTAAAAATATATTTTGCACGCTCCTTAGCTGGCATTTTACTCCATACTTTGTCGTATGCATTTTTTGCAGCTTTAACAGCAATATCAACGTCTTTTTCGTTTGCATCAGCAATACTAGCAATTTTTTCTTCCGTTGCAGGATTAATGGTATCGTAATACTTACCAGAAGTAGGTTTTACAAACTTTCCATTAATAAATAAATCGTATTGTTTTTTTAATTGAATATGGTCAGTAGCTTCGGGAGATGGAGCGTATTTCCAATCAGTAAAAAATTCTAAATTTTTAGTTTCTTTTTTAGCCATAATTAGTCTATTGTTGTAACATTAAAATGTTAGGTACAAATTAAAAAATAAATTTAATGTTTTTATTTTACAAATTACAAAGAGGTAAACAAAATCTTAAAAATATACCTACCTTTATCGCCTTAAAATGTGGTGGAACGGTAAGTATTGGCAAGAATTACAAAAAAAGCAAGTAAACCTTAATGCAAATGTATTTTTTTCGGGTTTGCGTGGTTCCTCATTTTCATTTTTAATCAATGATATATTTCAAAACTCTACTTTTAATTTAGTAGTTGTTTGCAACGATAAAGAAAAAGCAGCTTATGTATTAAATGATTTACAATCATTATTACCAGAAAAGCACATACATTATTTTCCGGAAAGTTATAAAGTTCCTTACAAAGAGGAAAAAACAAGTAATGCCTCTGTACAAGAACGTGCAGAAACATTAAGTCAGTTGAGTAAAGAAAATTATTCGGGCATTGTTGTAACCTATGCTTCTGCTTTAGCAGAAAAGGTGGTTTCAAAAACGAGCCTTAGTAAAAATACCTTAGTAATTAAGAAAGGAGAAAAATTAAGTATTGATTTTATTCAGGAATTTTTATTAAGCTATGATTTTGAACTATGTGATTTTGTTTCGGAGCCAGGGCAATATGCTATACGCGGTGGTATAGTGGATGTGTATTCGTTTGCGCATGAATTACCTTACCGTATTGAATTGTTTGGTAATGATGTAGATGCCATAAAAACATTTGATCCAGCCTCTCAATTATCAAATCATAGTTACGATTTTGTTACTATTATTCCTGATATAAATTCATCTCAAGTTATAGAAGTTAGAAAGTCTTTTTTTGATTATATCAGTCCAGAAACATTGGTTTGTTTTGATGATGTGATCTTTACAAAGGATTTTATAGATAAACAATATAAGAAAGTAGAGCTTGCTTATTCGCATATTGATTCTACTATAAAACAGCTTGCTCCAGCCGAAATATATAATACAGGGGATGATTTCTTAGACCAAATAAAAAATTATAATATTATAGAGTTTGGTTTAAATAAACACATTGCCTCTCATGAAATACTATTTGATCAGCAACCACAGCCACAATTTCATAAGAATTTTGATATGCTTATTAGCGATTTAAAAGCTAATAAAGCTAAAGGGTATAAAAGTTATTTAACAACTGAAAATACAAAGCAAGCCGAACGTTTACATACTATTTTTAATGATTTACTTTCTAAAGAACACAGAACAGCTGAGGGTTTAATTGAACATGTAAAAATCAATATTCATGAAGGTTTTGTTGATCACGATTTAAAAATTGCTTGTTACACCGACCATCAAATTTTTGAACGTTACCATCGTTTTCAATTAAAAGAAACGCGTTATAAAACAGCAGAATCGCTCACTTTAAAAGAAATACTTTCTCTTAATCCAGGAGATTTTGTTACCCATATCGACCATGGTATTGGTCGTTTTGGAGGATTGGTGAAGTTGAATACCAATGGTGTGCAACAAGAGGCTGTTAAGCTTGTTTATAAAGATAATGACTTTTTATATGTAAGTATTCACAGTTTACATCGTATAAGTAAATATACTGGTAAAGAAGGTAATGTGCCACGTATTGATAAAATTGGATCTACGACTTGGAGTACTTTAAAGCAAAAAACAAAACGTAATGTAAAAGAAGTTGCTTATGATTTAATTAAACTATACGCTAAACGTAAAGCACAAGCAGGCCATCGTTACCCACAAGATAATTATTTACAACACGAATTAGAAGCATCTTTTATTTACGAAGATACTCCTGATCAAATTAAAGTTACAGCTGATGTAAAACGAGATATGGAAAAACCACATCCTATGGATAGATTAGTTTGTGGCGATGTAGGATTTGGTAAAACAGAAATTGCAATTAGAGCAGCTTTTAAAGCAGTTTGTGATAGTAAGCAAGTGGCAGTGTTGGTTCCTACTACCATTTTGGCATACCAACATTACAAAACATTTAAAGAGCGTTTAAAAGATTTGCCTTGTAATGTTAGTTTTATTAATAGGTTTAGAAGTGCTAAGGAAGTAAAAGAAATTATTAGTAAAACTACTGAGGGAAAAATTGATATTTTAATCGGTACACATAAAATTGTTGGTAAAGAAATTAAGTTTAAAGATTTAGGTTTGTTAATAATTGACGAAGAACAAAAGTTTGGTGTTGGTATAAAAGACAAATTAAAAACCTTTAAAACAACTGTAGATACGCTTACTTTAACAGCAACTCCAATTCCACGCACCCTACAATTTAGTTTAATGGGCGCTAGAGATTTATCTGTAATAAGTACGCCTCCAGCAAATAGATATCCAGTGCATACCGAATTAATTTCTTTTAGCGAAGAAGCTATTAGAGATGCTGTTACGTATGAGTTAAATAGAGGTGGACAAGTATATTTTGTACATAACAAAGTGCAAAATATTACTGAAGTAGCTGGTATTATTCAGCGTTTAGTGCCAGAGGCAAGAGTTACTGTGGGGCATGGACAAATGGATGGAGATAAGTTGGAAGAGGTGATGTTTAGTTTTATTGAAGGAGAATTTGATGTTTTAGTTGCAACTACCATTATTGAATCGGGCTTGGATATTAGTAATGCGAATACAATTATTATTAATGATTCTCAAAACTTTGGTTTGAGTGATTTACATCAAATGCGAGGCAGAGTGGGGCGAAGCAATAAAAAAGCATTCTGCTATTTGCTAACTCCCCCATTTATAAATTTAACTACAGAAGCTCGTAAACGTTTAAAAGCCATTGTAGAATTTAGTGATTTAGGTAGTGGTTTTCAAATTGCTATGCGCGATTTAGATATACGTGGGGCTGGAAATTTATTGGGTGGGGAACAAAGTGGATTTATTAATGATATGGGTTTTGATACCTATATGAAAATTTTGAATGAAGCCATTGAAGAATTAAAACAAGAAAATTGGTACCAAGAAATAATAGAAGCTGATGAAAGTGCTGGAGCTGACAAATCTAAATTCTCACGTCAGTTTGTAAATGAAACAGTTGTGGATACAGATTTACAATTATTGATTCCGGATTCTTATGTAAGTAATTTAACTGAGCGATTATTGCTATACAGAGAATTAGATAACGTTACCAACGAAAGCGAATTAGATAACTTTAAATTAAAATTACGTGATAGATTTGGACCATTGCCCACCGAAGCTATTGAATTAATTAATGTTGTGAAAATGCGTTGGGCGGCAATGAAGCTTGGTTTTGAAAAACTGACTTTGAAGAATGGGAAAATGCTTTGTTATTTTTTAAGTAAACAAGATAGTGAGTATTATAATTCGCCTATGTTTAAAGCAGTTATGGCTTACGTTCAAAAGCACTCTAAACATTGCCAGTTAAAAGAATCTAATAGTAAATTGTGGTTAACAATTGAAGGTGTTAAAAGTATTGATGCTGCTATTAATCATTTTGAAAAGATAAGTGAATTAATTCCATCATAATTAAAACAACCTACCTTCTTTTACTTTAGAAAATTTAATTTCATGTTTTAGTAACCATTCTTTTCTCTTCAATCCTCCTGCATAGCCTGTTAAATTACCATTACTGCCAATTACACGATGACAAGGGAATAGTATAAGTAGTTGATTTTTTCCATTACAAGTTCCAACAGCTCTTACGCTTTTTTCATCACCTAGTTTTTTTGCAATTTCTAAATAGGTAGTTGTTGAGCCATATTCAATTTTCAATAATTCATTCCAAACTTTGTTTTGAAAAGGAGTACCACTTTGTTCTGTTGGTAAATTAAAATGAGTTAAAGTGCCATTAAAATAGGCTTGTAATTGACTTATGCATTCTTGGTTTACTTTATTGTCGCTTTCTAATAGTGAGTTTGTAGGTTCTATAAATAAAACGGAGCAAATTTTTTCATCTTTGCTTTTTATTTCAATTAGCCCAATAGGTGATTGATAATGAGATATAAAATAATTGGACAAAATTATTTATAACTTAACACTATCAGCAATTTTATTATTATCGCACATTAAGGTACGTGCAGGAAACTTGCTGTATAGTAGTAAATCGTGGGTAGCAAATAAAATGCAACGCCCTGTTTTACTAATATCAAGTAATATTTTCATAATTTCTTCAGATGTTTCGGGGTCTAAATTTCCAGTTGGCTCATCTGCTAAAATTATTTCGGGGTCGTTAATTAAAGCACGTGCAATGCTTATGCGTTGTTGTTCTCCTCCAGATAATTGAAAAGGCATAACCATTTCCTTACTTTCTAAACCAACTTTTGCCAGTAACTCTTTAACGCGCATTTTTATTTTTACTTCGTCTGTCCAACCCGTTGCTTTCATTACAAAACGCATGTTTTCAAATACAGAACGATCACTAAGTAATTGAAAATCCTGAAAAACAATTCCTAGTTTTCTGCGTAAGTAGGGAATTTCCTTACGTTTTAATTGATGTAATTTAAAACCTGCAACTTCTCCTAAACCTTGAGTTAATGTTAAATCTCCATAGATGGTTTTTAACAAACTACTTTTTCCACTCCCTGTTTTACCAAGTAAATAAACAAATTCGCCTTTATTTAAGGCTAAATTTAAATCAGTAATAACTGGCACATCTCCTTGGAAAATGGTTGCGTTTTTAAATTCTATAACTGCATCGTTAATCATAAAACTAAAGTACCGTTAATTGTTTTTTGATATGAAAAGATATAAAGACAAGTTTTAACACACTCGGGTTAATAACTACAAAACCAACGTGTTAAGAGAGATTATGTTAGCCTTAAATTTATGCAACCTAAAAAATATTTTTTGGAGTGATTATTTCATGTAAATAATTGCTAACTATTTATATAAAATGTATTATAAGAACATGAACATTAAAAAAATACTATTTCTGGCGCTTTACTTTTGCCTTGTAAATACTGTGTTTTCACAAAAAACACAAATTTATTTGGATAAAGATATGCTTTATAAAACGGGGCTTGAGTTGTTTGATAAAAAGCAATACACGGCATCTCAAAAATCATTTACAGATTATTTGCAAACTAACTCTGATAGTAGATTGCTAAAAACTGAAGCACAGTATTATGCAGCAGCTTGTGCTATTGAGCTTTTTCATAAAGATGGGGAATGGCAAATGAAGCAATTTATTGAACAACATCCCGAAAGTAATAAATTAAAATGGGCCTATTTTTATTTGGGGAAATCAAATTTTAGAAAAAAGAAATATGATGAAACCATTAAATACCTTGAGAAAGTTGATATTTACGATTTAAATAAAGAGGATTTAGCTGAGCTTTATTTTAAACGTGGTTATAGTTATTTTACCGAAAAAAATAACGACAAAGCAAAATTAGATTTATTTGAAATTAAAGATGTAGATAATAAATACGCGCATCCAGCAAATTATTATTACTCGCACATTGCTTACCAAGAAAAAAATTACGAAACCGCTTTAACTGGTTTTACAAGACTTTTACCAGATGAAACATTTGGAAAAGTAGTTCCTTATTATATTACTCAAATTTATTTTATTCAAGGGAAGTACGGTGAAGTGGTTAAAAATGCGCCAGCTTTATTGTCAGACACTTCTCACGTTCAAAAAGAAAGTGAAATAAATCGTATGATTGGAGAATCATATTTTAATTTAAAAGATTTTGGCAATGCATTAAACTATTTTAAAAAATCTGAAAAAGCTGGTGGTGGTTTTAATCCGCAGGGAAGTTATGAATTAGGTTATTGCTACTACCAAATTAAAGATTATACAAATGCTATTTCCCATTTTGATAAAGCAGTAGATAATAAAGATAGTTTAGCTCAAAGTGCATGGTATCATTTAGCTGATTGCTATATTCAAACCAATAATAAATCAAAAGCTCGTAATGCTTTTTATGCGGCTAGTTTAATGGATTTTGATCCTAAGATAAAAGAAGATGCATTATATAGTTATGCAAAATTATGCTATGAGTTATCATTTGCGCCGTATAATGATGCAGTAGTGGCATTTCAAAAATATATTACTACTTATCCCACATCAGCTAAAAAGCCTGAGGCTTATAACTATTTAGTAAATGTGTATTCTACTACAAAAAATTATGGGCAAGCAATTAGTTCAATAGAAAAAATACAACCTTTAGATCCAATTTTAAAAATCACCTATCAAAAGTTAATATATTTTAAAGGAGTTGAATTTTTTAATAATTCAGACATAGATAGTGCTTCTAGGTACTTTAAAAAATCTTTGGCTGTGAATTTTGATAAATCTTATAATGCACTTTCTCAATACTGGTTAGGTGAAATTTCTTATCTAAAGAAAGATTATGCTACTGCTGTTGAAACATGGAAAGCCTTTCAGTTAAATGAAGGGGCAATTAGTTTAAAGGAATATGATTTATCTAATTACAATATAGGTTATGCTTATTTTCAACAAAAAACTAAAGGAGATTATGATAATGCAAATATTGCATTCCGTAAATTTTTGCTTACTAAAAATAAATACGACCCAAAAAAAATAGCTGATGCAAATGTTAGAACTGCCGATAGTTATTTTATGAATAACGTTTATCTTCAAGCTGCGGAGTATTACAAATCGGCAATTGCACTTAATGCTATGGATGTTGATTATTGTTTATACCAAAAAGCTTTGTGCAATGGTTTATTAAAAAACAATAAAGAAAAAGTAAATGATTTAAAAGATTTAGTTACTAAATACCCTAAATCTAATTATGTTACAGCTTCGGTTTTCGAAACAGCCGAAACCTATGATAAAGATTTAAATGATGGTGATAATGCTATTACCTATTATCAAAAAGTATTAAACGACTATCCTAAATCTACTTATGTAAATCCAGCTTTAGCAGGTTTGGGCTTAATTTATTATAATAAAAATAACGATGATAAAGCCTTCGAATATTTTGATAAGATTGTAAAGAAAGACCCTAAAAGTTCTGAAGCTAAAGATGCCTTGGATTATATTAAACGAATTTTTGAAGCTAAAAAAGATATTGCAGGTTTAGAAGAATATTTTAAAAATGTTGGAAATCCTTTAAATACAAGTGAATTAGAAACGTCATTGTATGAAGTAGCACGTGAGGCTTATTATAATGAGAAAAATTATGATTTAGCAATGCAAAAATTTGATAGTTATATTTCTAAATTCCCTGAGGGTAAGTACATTGCCGAAGCCCATTTTTGTTATGCAGAATGTGCCTATAGTAAATTAATGTATGACAAAGCCTTGCCTTCTTACCAATACATTAATAGTAAACCAAACGGTGGAAATTCGGAAACAGCTTTAGCAAAGTCATCATATATTTTATATAAAGATAAAAAGTATGAAGAAGCATTGCCTTTATATGTAAGATTAGAAGACCTAGCAGAAACACCTTCAAACAAACTGGGCGGCAGATTAGGCGCTATGCGTTGTGCTTTTGAATTGAAGAAATACGATGTAGCTTTAGACAATGCGGTGAAAGTTTTAAATACCGAAAAAATTACACCACAACAATCTAATGAAGCTAAATATGATAAGGCAAAATCATTGTACGAGTTGCAACGTTATGATGACGCGATGCTTGAATTTAAAGCCATTTACAAAAGCTCTAAAAACATTACTGGTGCAGAGGCTTTATATCATATAGGAAAGATTTATTATGCAAAACAAGATTATACGCAAGTAGAAAAAACAGTTAATAGTTTAATTAGTTATAATTATTCTAATGATGATTGGAATACGAAAGGTTTATTACTGTTAGCTGATGCCTATATTGCTAAGGGTGATGATGCTGATGCTGAATTAATGCTTCAAACTATTATAGATGCTAAACAAAAACAAGAATATGTTGATGAAGCAAATGCAAAATTAGCGGAATTAAAAGCTAAAAAGAGCGCTCGTACAATGCCTGATAATACAGGAAACACCAGCGATATGAAAGTGGAATTTAAATCAGAAAATCAAGATAAAGATTTGTTTGACCAGTTATATGACGCACAGCAAAAACAGTTAAATACTGAAAAAAAAGATAATAAAAATGAGTAACTTAAAGAATTATACAAGTAAAACCACATTGTCATCCACTAAATATGGCAATAGCTTTGTGTTTGAACAAGAGCAATCTTTGCAAAAAAAACGCACAAAAAAACTGCAATGGTTTTTTGTTTTATTATTGGTATTGGGTTATGTAGTTGCCGCATTAGCGCAAACAGGAGGAACTACTCAAAATTACACTATTACTAGTACTTATCAGCCTACCATTAAGGATGCTGTAAAATTGAGTGATTTGCCAGAGATTAAAGATTCTGTAAATAAAATTTCGAATATTAATTATGGTATTCAATCTACACCACTTGTAAGTAAATATGAAGTAATTCCTATTGATGCTGCAAAAATGCAAAATGAACCTTTGGCTAAGTTATACCGTTCATTGCTAAAATTAGGTTTAGGAACATACACAACTCCTTATGGCGAATTTTGGATTAGTAGTTTAAGAACTCGCGATATGGCTTATGGCTTACATTTAAAACATCTATCATCTTCTTCACAATTAAAAAGCGTTGGTTACAGTGGTTATAGTGATAATGAAGGAGAGTTGTTTGCTAAAAAGTTTTATAAAAAGCACACTCTAACTGGCGAGTTTAATTACAAACGTAATGTAAGTCATTTTTATGGGTATGATACTTCTGAAAGTAAATTAACTAAAGATTATACAAAACAACGTTACCAATTATTTGAGCCAGTAGTTAAACTTCAAAGTCATTATACTGATAGCTCAAAAATTAATCATTTTGTAAAATTGGGTTATTACAATTTAAGCGATATTTATAATGTTTCTGAAAACAACATTAAACTAAATACAGTGTTTAATACCTATGTTCAAAAGGAGCGTTTATTTGTGAAGTTTGATGCAGATTATTATAATCATAAACTACCGAATGATACATTAAATGATGTAATAGTTAAACTTAATCCGTATTTCGAGGCACAAAAAAATAAATGGAAAGCTGATATTGGATTGGCTGTAGCACTTGATGTAATGAGTAAAGTAGGCTCAGGTAAGTTTTATTTTTACCCACAATTAAATGCTCAGTATGATGTGTATCAAAGTATTATTATACCTTATGTAGGATTGAATGGTGGCTTACAAAAAAACTCACTACGTAGTTTATCATCAGAAAATCCATTTATAAAATCAGAATTAAATTACAAGAACACAAACGTTAAGTTTAATGTATTTGGTGGTTTAAAAGGGAATTTAAGTTCTAATTTAAGTTATGATGCTAAAGCTAGTTACAGTAAAATTGATAGCATGAATTTTTTTGTTATAGATTATAGTGATTTAACAACGCTGGATAATAAGTACAAAGTAATTTATGATAATACCAGTTATTTTAATGTTTCGGGGCAATTAAAATATCAGTATAAAGAAAAGATACATTTTTTAGCAAAAGGAAATTACCATTTATATAAAACCGAAAATTTAACTCGACCTTATCATAAACCAAGTTATGATTTAACTTTTTCAACTTTATATAATTTGAAAAGTAAAATTATTTTAAAAGCAGATATTTATGTAATTGGAGATCAATGGGCTCTTACACAAGTTGATAATTCTGGAGTTATTACAATGGAACCGAAATTATTGAAAGGCTTAGGGGATATTAATTTAGGTGCAGAATACAGATATAGCAAAATGCTATCGTTTTTTGTAAACTTTAATAACATTGCTAATATGCGATATTACCGTTGGGAAAAATATCCTAGCCAGCGTTTTAATTTAATGGCAGGTTTAACATTTGTTCCGTTTTAGTAGTCGACTTTTTTGCTAGTTAACATACCTGGCATTCCTTGCTAGTCATTTTTTTATTGTAACATTGAAATAAACATGGTATGGTTATTCTGCAAAAATCTTAATTATCAGCGTCATCAGCGTTTGATTTAACTAATTGTGAATTCAGAATGTTGAAGTTTTGCTGTTCAATATTTATTTCTTTTCTATCCACGAAACAATTTTTTGGGAATTAGGTTTTTTAAAAGAATATAAAAAGTCTACTAAAAAACCATCTTCATCAATCATGTATTTTTGAAAATTCCATTTTACTGAACTATTCATTACCCCATTTTTATCTTTACAAGTCAGCCATTTATAAATTTCAGAAATACTATCGCCTTTTACATTTACTTTTTCCATCATTGTAAAAGTAACACCATAGTTTCTTGTGCAAAATTCTTTTATTTCGGTTCCTGTTCCTGGGTCTTGTTCCCCAAACTGATTGCAAGGAAAGCCTATGATTGTGAAATTTTTATCAGAATATTTTAAAAATAATTCTTCAAGTTCTTTGAACTGTGGAGTAAACCCACATTTACTGGCAGTATTAACAATAAGTATTTTTTTACCTTTTAAAGTTGAAAAATCAAGTGTATCTCCTTCAATAGTTTTTGCTTTAAATTGATGAATAGAAGATGTTGGCTTTCCTTTTCTTGTAAAAAATGAAAAAATTAAGAATGCTAAAATGGCTATACTAACTATAACTGCTATTTTACTCATTTACATTGGTGTTTTAACGTAAAGGTAGATTTTTTAGTTAATAAATCGTTATATTTGGTTATCAATTTATTACATTAATTATCATGAAAAAATTTACCTTATTTTTAATAGGAATTATAACTGTTACTTTTTCGTTTGCTCAAACTGTTTATACAACTCCTCAAGCTTATGATGCAATGAAGCAAGCAGGGACATTAAACCCAAGGGCGCACTATAAGTTTTTAGAAGCTAGTGCACATGTTGATCAAAACCATGTGAATTTAACAACAGAGCCAAATACAATGAGTTTTAGAACAACTACTACATCTGCTTGTCAGTGCATGGTGCCTGTTGACCCTACTTTTTCAGTTGTTCCAATGGTGGGTTATTCTGCACCTAGTTACAGAAATGATGATGGATTTTCAGCTAGTATTCCTTTAGGTTTTAATTTTTGTTTTTATGGTACAACCTACACAAGTTGTTTTATAAATAATAATGGAAATATTACATTTAATACTGGTTTAGCTTCTTTTAGCGCAGGTGGTTTCCCTGCTGGTGACCCATTGAGTTTAGATACCATTATGATTGCTCCTTTTTGGGGAGATGTTGATACTCGTGCAGCAGGAAGTGGACTTGTATATTTTAAAAAAACGCCCACAGCACTTATTGTTAAATGGAGTAATGTTGGTTATTATTCAAGTGAAGACGACTTAAAAAACGATTTTCAATTAATTATTACCGATGGTACTGATCCAATTCTTGTTGGAGGAAATAACGTGGCATTTTGCTATGGTGATATGCAATGGACCACAGGTGCAGCATCTTCTGGTGTTGGTGGATTTGGTGGTATACCTGCAACTGCTGGTGTAAACAAAGGAGATCGTTTAAATTATGTGCAATTAGGACGATTTGACCAAGCTGGTTTGTCGTATGATGGGCCTTATGGATTAAATGATGGCATTTCTTTTTTAGATAACAAATCATATTTCTTTAATACTTGTGGTTCTGGTGGTAATTTGCCTCCTATTATTCAAGATGCTACTGGAGGTGGTTCTCTTTGTGGTGATACATTAAAAATTTGCGCTTTGGGCGATACCTTGGTTTATACTACAACCTTTTTAGCTCCAGAACCTACTCAGTCAATTACTATTACCTCAAGCGCTCCAACACTTGGTGGTAGTTTTACACCATTAGCTGTTACCACTTCTACAGCAGGATTAACAACATTATCATGGATGGTTATTGGATCTCCTACTGTTACGGGAGTTCATACGATAGTAATTACAGGAACAGATAATGGATTACCTCCATTATCCACTTCGGCCACCTATTATATTCAAATAAAGGGCATTACAATTCCAAGCCCAACTTTGGCAACCTCTCCAACCGGAACAGTTTGCGCCACTCCAGGAGCTACATTAACTTTAATAAATTGTACCGATTATGATAACGTTTACTGGAGCACTGGTGCTAGTGGTTGTTCAATAATAGCAAGTGCTACAGGGCCATATTATGTTACAGTTGAAAAAACGGGTTGTTATAAATCTACCAAAGATTCGGTATTTGTATTTCCAAATCCTATTCCAATTGTGGTAGGTCCTTTAAATTATTGTTCACCTGCTACAAGTACTAGTCTTTCTTTAGCTTCGCCATTAGCGGGTATGCCAAGTTACAGTACTTATGTTTGGTCACCAGGGTCTATTACAACTTCAACTGCTGCGTTAACAGGTTCTTCATTTGGTATTCCATATACGGTTTTAGTAACTGATATTAATGGTTGTTCTGCTAGTGCAGCCTTTACTGTATCTACAAATTCGCCAACTTTAAGTTTAACAGCTAGTCCTTTATCAATTTGTGGAGCTGGCACAACAACCTTAACGGCTTCTATTTCTGGGGCTACTAGTTATAGTTGGAGCAATGGTGCAACAACACAAACAACAACTGTTTCTACTGCTGGAGTTTATACTTGTACGGTTGATGCTGGATCATGTATTGTAACAAAAACAGTTAATGTGGTTATTAGTCCAACTCCAACAGTTACAATTCCTAATTCTGTGGGTATGTGTTCAGGAGCAAGTGCAACTGTGGCAGCAATTTCATTTTCACCTACTGGGGCATATTCTTATACGTGGAGTACAGGTTCTCATGCTTCTTCAATTACGGTTACAAGTGCAACGGTGGTAACTTTACAAGTTACTAATACAACAAGTGGATGTACTAGTTTGGTTTCAAATACATGTTCTGTTGTAGTTGCTGCAAATCCTACTGTTACTTTAGGTTCTGCTCCAATTGTATTTTGTAATGGTTTTAATGCAACTCTTACACCAACTGTTACGGGTGGTGCACCTGCATATACTTATTCTTGGACTCCAGTTGTTCTTGGTACAGCATCAACTGCTACAACATCAACTCCTGGAACTTATACGGTGCAAGTTACTGATCAAAATGCATGTAAAGGTAGAGCAACTATAACAACTGTAAGATCTAGTCCTTCTGTTCTTTTAGCTTCACCTGATTTAACAATCTGTCCAGGTGAATGTGCAACAATTACTGCTGCTGGAACTTCTTCATTTAGTCCATTTACCTATTCATGGGTGGGCAGCCCTTCTAATACAACTAGTTCTATAACCGTTTGTGCAGCAGGAGATGTAGTAGTTAATTTTACTGATGCTAAAGGTTGTATAGCTACAAAAACAATTACAGTAGTAAATGATATTGTGCCTGTGGCTAGTTTTGTATCAACGCCTCCATCGCCTGTGGTGCCTGAACAGCTAATTAATTTTGCAAGTACTTCTACTATTTCCGCAGGATCTATAACCACTTCGGTTTGGTCGTTTGGCGATGGTAATGGAGCCAGCGGAAATCCTGTTAATTATGCATATCCAAATGCAGGAACATTCCCAGTAACATTAATTGTTACAAGTGCAACAGGTTGCAAAGATACAGTAACAGTTATGTATACGGTTGAGGCAGTTTTAGTATTGCCAAATGTAATTACACCAAATGGAGATAATGTAAATGAAGTATTGAAATTTAAAAATTTAGAGTTTTATAATACCAATAACATTAAAATTTATAACCGTTGGGGTAAAAAGTTATATGAACAAGATAACTACAAAAACGATTGGAATGGCGGTGGTTATGTAGATGGTACTTATTTCTATATTTTAACAGTACCTGAAGCAAATCCTAATAATTACAAAGGTTATTTCCAAATAATTAGATAAGCACCTATCAAAATAACAATATTATGGTTTAAATAGCCATAATATTGTTATTATCACTATTAGAGTGTAAATTTGTGCCCCAATGTTAAAAGGCACATTTATCCAACTTGTTAAAAAGGAATTTTTAATAGAATTTAGGCAAAAATCAACCCTTGCCGGAATTTTGGTTTATATTATTTCTACAGTGTTTGTTTCTGCCTTATGTTTCAAAAAAATACTTAACCCTACTGTTTGGAATGCCCTATTTTGGGTTATTTTTTTATTTATAACCATTAATGTTTCGAGCAAAAGTTTCTTACAAGAAACCAAAGGCAAAGCCTTATTTAACTATTTATACTACAATCCACGTATGTTTATTTTAAGCAAAATTGTTTACAATATGCTTTTAATGGCCACTTTAAGCTTGCTTACTTTTTTCTTTTATTCGTGGTTTATTGGCAGTATGGTTCAAAACATGGGCATGTATTTATTATGTTTATTGTTTAGTTCCACAGCATTTTCGGGCGTATTAAGTTTAATGAGTGCCATTGCTTCAAAAGCCTCAAATAACATTAGTTTAATGGCAATTTTAAGCTTCCCCGTTTTAATGCCACTCATTTTGGTTTCAATTAAATTAAGCAAATTTGCTATAGATGGCATTGCTTGGAGCGTAAGTTTTAAATATTTACTTATTTTATTAATGCTAAACTTAGTGGTAATTGCTTTAGCAACTCTTTTATTTAATTATCTTTGGAAAGATTAAGTTATATGATTAAATGGTGGAAAATACTTGGTGCATCTCTTATACTTTATACTATTGTATGGGGCTTATTAAATAACGTACCTCGCTTAGATATTCTTAACGAAACTATTAGAAATGTGTATTACCATGTGCCTATTTGGTTTGCAATGTTATTCCAAATGGGTGTTTCGGTTTGGTTTGCCGTAAAACACCTTTCAAAAAATGATATTAAATCTGATATTTTAAGTAATCAAGCAGCGCAAGTGGGATTGTTTTTTAGTATTCCTGGTTTATTAACTGGTTGCATGTGGGCTCGCTTTACTTGGGGTACTTGGTGGACATTTGAAGATCCAAAATTAAACGGCGTGGCAATAGCTGTTCTTATTTATTTGGCTTATTTTATTTTAAGAAGTTCAATAGCTGATGAATTAAAGAGAGCAAGAATTTCGGCGGTATATAATATTTTTGCCTTTGTAATGATGAATGTGTTTATTATGATACTTCCACGAATAACAGATTCTTTACATCCTGGAAATGGTGGTAATGCCAAATTTGCTCAATATGATATGGATAGTCAATTAAGAACTGTATTTTATCCTGCTGTTATAGGTTGGGTGCTTATTAGCTTATGGATTTTAGATATTAAAAATAGAATGGCAATTTTAAAACATAAAAGAGATGAAGAATAAAATTTTATTAATAGTAGCATTTTTACTTTCGTTTTTAGTAAGTAATGCACAGGAAATAGCTACAGGGCCAAGTATGGCAGATACTTTTAGAAGCGAAGGAAAAATATATGTGGTAATTAGTGTATTATCAATCATTTTCGTTTGCATTATAGCTTACTTAATTTATATAGATGTAAAACTTAAAAAATTAGAAAATAAGTAAAATGAAAAAGATTCACATTGTAGGTATCATAATTATTGCTGTTGCAATTGGAGTAATTGTTTATTCATTAGGTAGCAATGCATCGTATGCTAATTTTTCGGAAGCAATCTCTAACCCCGATACCGAATACCATGTTGTAGGTAAATTAAATAAAATCATTCCTGTAAATTATGATCCAAAAATAAATGCAGATGAGTGTTCGTTTTTTATGACAGATAATAATGGCTTAGAAAAAAAGGTAGTTCTTCATAAAAGTGTGCCACAAGATTTTCAAAAATCGGAACAGATTGTTGTTATAGGTAAAATGCAAGGAGCAGATTTTCATGCAAATGATATTTTAATGAAATGCCCTAGTAAATACAATGATGGAAAGCCCCAAATTTAACCGACCTTAAAACTTTAATAATTGAACTCAACAACATACATCGGCGAACATTTATGGATTGGTCATATTGGCAATGCATTTGTTGTTTTATCTCTAGTGGCTGCTTTACTAGCTACTGTTGCTTATTATTTTTATGCAAAAGATAATAGCTTAAATTCTGAATGGAAAAAATTTGCACGTTTTAGCTTTTCACTGCATACAATAGCAGTGCTTGGTATTGCTATTACTTTATTTATTATGTTGTTTAATCATTACTATGAGTATGCGTATGTATGGCAGCATAGTAATAACAGCATGCCTTTAGAGTATATAATGTCTTGTTTTTGGGAAGGACAAGAAGGTAGTTTTTTATTATGGACTTTTTGGAATGTAGTGCTAGGTAATATATTGCGCAAAACTATTGATAGCGAATGGGAAGCGCCAGCAATGGCAGTTTTTTCTTTAGTGCAAGTATTTTTAGCTAGTATGCTTTTGGGTATTTATATTGGAGATTATAAATTAGGAACTAACCCATTTTTATTATTAAGAGAAAATCCTGATTTTGCTAATTTACCATTTATACAAATGCCTAACTACCTTGCTAAGTTAGATGGGCGTGGTTTGAATCCTTTATTAATGAATTATTGGATGACAATTCATCCGCCTACTTTGTTTTTAGGGTTTTCATCTACATTGCCTCCGTTTGCCTTAGCTATTGCGGGTTTATGGAAGAAAAATTTCACATCTTGGCAAAAACCTGCTCTTACATGGACCTTTTTTTCCATCATGATTTTAGGAACAGGAATTTTAATGGGTGGAGCTTGGGCATACGAAGCATTGAGCTTTGGAGGTTTTTGGGCTTGGGATCCTGTAGAAAACTCATCGCTTGTTCCTTGGTTAATTATAGTGGCGGCAGGGCATGTAATGATAGTTAATAAAAATAAAGGCGGTTCTTTATTCATGACTCACTTATTAGCCATTGCATCGTTTTTAATGGTGTTATATTCTACATTCTTAACACGTAGTGGTATACTTGGCAATAGCTCTGTGCATGCCTTTACAGATTTAGGTATGCAAGGGCAATTAGTTATTTATGTGCTTACATTTATTTTTATTTGCGTTGTATTATTAATTCACGATAAATTAATAAAGGTTTCTTATATCGTGCTTTCATTAGTGTTGTTGTACGCTTCCATTTTATACGGACATAAAACAACCATACTTTTGTTTTGGATTTTTGGAAGTGTAATTCTTACAATTTATGGTTACATAAAATATTTCCCTAAAGAGGAAGAAGAGGAAAGTCTTTATAGCAGAGAGTTTTGGATATTTGTTGGAGCTTTAGTTTTATTGTTATCGGCTTTAGTAATAACTTATTTCACATCTATACCTGTACTAAATAAATTATTTGGTTTAGATAAAGCACCATTAAAAACAGCAGATTATAATATGTGGCAAACGCCTTTTGCTATTGCGTCATTATTATTGGTTGCAGTTACTCAGTTTTTTAAATACAAAAAAACTAATAAAAAGGAATTTATTGTTCAGTTAACAATTCCGTTTATAGCTGCTATTTTATTTGGCGTTATAAGTAGCATTCCACTTTATTTCTTACATGATTATGCAAATGCTTCATCTGCACAAAAATGGAATTTAATATCCTATGCTTTGATGTTAATAGCTGGCTTGTTTGCTTTTTTTGCAAACTTTACCTATGCAATTACTGTTTTAAAAGGTAAATTACGCCGTGCTGGCTCATCTATAGCGCATATTGGTTTTGCTTTAATTATGATTGGAGCATTAATCTCTACATCTAAAAAACAAACTATTTCTCAAAATACTTCATCCAAAAATGTGGCTAGTTTAGGTGAGAATTTTAATGCGCAAAAAAGTTTGGTATTAACAAAAGGAGATACTTTGCAAATGGGTAATTATTTTGTTACGTATAAAGGCAAAGAGCGAAAAGGGATTGATGTGTTTTTTAACATGGATTATTTTACAAAAGATACTGCCACTGGTAAATTTGAAAAAGTATTTGAGTTAAGTCCAATGGTTCAAGATAACCCTCGTATGGGGCAAGCCTCTAACCCTGATACAAAACATTTTTTAGCTAAAGACATTTATACACACATTACTTATGCAGATTTATCTGACACAAAACAAACTAATGCTGATAAATTTAAAGAACCAACTAATTTTATAGGACATGTTAATGATACTATTTTTGCAGAAAACGCAATTATATTAATTGAAAGTATTACTACGAATTTAACTGAGCAGCAATATGCAACTGCCAATGATAGTGCATTAATAGTTACCGCAGTTTTAAAGGCTACTGATATAAACGGAAAAACGTATAAAGCCTATCCAAAGTATATATTAAAAAACAATATGGTTTTGCCTGATGAATTTGAACTTACAGAGCTTGGTTTGAAATTTATTTTTTGGAAGATAAATCCAACTGAGGGCAGTATAGAAATTCAAATGAGTGAAAAGGTTGGAAACACTAAAGAGTTTGTAGTGTTAGAAGCCTATGAATTTCCATATATTAACATTTTATGGATAGGAAGTTTAGCAATGATTATAGGAAGTATAATTGCCATCATTGAAAGAAGAAGAATAAATAAAATTAGTAGTGCTAATAATTCTGCCATTAACTAAATTGTAAATAAATTTTCGTGAATCCCATTAACATAGTAATTATTGGCACTGGAAATTTATCCTTTCATTTATCTCATTTTATTTCATCCAATAAACACATGCGTTTAGTGCAAGTGTTTAATCACCGTAAAACAAAAGTAGCCACACAATTAGCTAACTCACACAATTGTGGTTTTACTAGTAATTACAATTTGATAAATACAGAAGCGGATGTGTATTTTATTTGTGTGAAAGATGACGCCATAGCTGAGGTAGCAAAAAAACTAGCTCCATTAAATAGTAAAGGATTATTTTTGCATACCTCTGGAAGTATTGATATAAGTGTCATTTCAAATTGTTTGAAAAATGCTGGAGTATTTTATCCTCTACAAACATTTAGTAAAAATGATACTCTAGACTGGAATGAAATTCCTATTTTAATTGAAGCAAATTCAAATGGTTCATTATCAAAACTAAAAACATTGGCAAAATTGTTTTCTCCTTTGGTAAAAAGTATGAGTTCACAAAAGCGTTTAACCGTGCATTTATCAGCGGTTTTTGCTTGTAATTTTACAAATGCATTGTATGAAGCTTCTCAACAAATAATGAGCAATGGTGTTTCAAAGAGCGAAGTAAAATTACTGGAACCACTCATGAAACAGTCATTTAATAAAATGCTGGCATTAGGCCCAAAAAGCGCCCAAACAGGCCCGGCTAAAAGAAATGATAAAGTTACCATGCAAAAGCACTTAACTATTTTAAAATCAAATAAGCAATTGAGTACAATTTATAAATCATTATCCGCATTAATAATTTCGCAACAGAATGAAAAATTTTAAAGAGAAACTTACTCAAATAAAAACGCTTTTATTTGATATTGATGGTGTATTAACAAACGGAAATGTATTTGTTATGCCCAACGGAGAAATAGTGCGTAATTTAAATTCAAAAGATGGATATGCTTTACAGTTAGCTGTTAAAAAAGGATATAGAATTGCTGTTATAACTGGTGGAAATAGTGTTGCTGTTAAAACTGTTTTGCATGATTTAGGAATTAAAGATGTGTTTTTAAGTCAAAGTAATAAAGAAGAATGTTATGAAAATTACATTTTAGAACATGATTTAAAAGAAGAGGAAATACTTTATATGGGCGATGATTTACCTGATTATCATGTTATGAAAAGAGTAGGAATTGCAGCTTGTCCTGAAAATGCAGCTCATGAAATAAAAGATATTTCAATTTATATTTCTAATAGAAAAGGTGGAGAGGCTTGTGTACGTGATATAATAGAGCAAGTAATGCGTTCGCAGGATACTTGGGAAATAGCAGGTTGGTAATTATTTATTACTACTTAAAATAATTTTCTTACTACTTAAATTTTCTTCATTATTTAACATTGAAATGTAATAAATTGAATTAGATAATTCAGATAAATCTATTTCAATAGAATTAAAACCTTCTATAACTACAATTTCCCTTTGCGCTACAATTTGCCCTAAACTATTATGTACTACACAATTTAATTTTTGATTACTTGTTGAATTGATTAAAATGCCAACAATTGTAGAACCACTATTTGTTATTACAATATTGTCTTTTGTAGATTCACAGCCGTTGATAGAAATTATTTTGGAAGACGTAACTTTTCCTAAATTATCAGTTTCAGTTAGTTTGTAGTAATTGATGCCATCAGAAAGAGCCGTGGCTTCAAAAGAATAGCAATGCTTAGTAGAAGTAGTTCCACTGCCAGTTACATTTCCTAATGGGTAAAAAGCTATTCCATTTGTAGAATGTTCTACAGTAAAGAATAGATTATTATTTTCAGTAGCAGTACACCAATTTAATAGTACTTTATTTTCATAACAAGTTGCATCAAAATTTATTAATTCAATTGGTAAAGGAGAAAGTAATGCAGAAAGTACCCAAGGACAAAAATTAGTTAATCCTGGAGCGGTAACTGAACCAACTACACCAACTCCACTTACAACTGCCGCACTTCCAATAACCGCATTGTTGGGCATCCAACCTGTTCCATTCCAGTATTGTGCGCCAATTAAACCTGGCGAATATAATGGATCTAATGTGTTTTCTGAACCTAAATAACTGAATGTAGCATCAGCAGTTACTGCCCCACTAGGTGTTATGTCCCACCATCTATCAATTACAGCTGGTATTGTGCCATCTGCGTATGGTACATTAGGTGAATACATATGTGCAACAGCTGCTACATTACTAACACCTGCCCAAGGCAAATTGTCTGATGGAGTTGCACGTGTAGAAACGTCAACATAATCAGTCGATGCTGGTAAGGCTGTTGTTATATTTAATGTAAATGGAATAAAATAACCTGCACTTACACCAAAGGGGTAAACTTTTGAACCTGTTGTTGTACGATGAAACCAACGAATGATGCTTGGGTTAACACCAGCATTTGTTTCACTTATTATGTAGCCACTTGAACGAGTAATTGCTCCTACGGCACTATTTGTAATATCTATTCTATTGCTATTTAAATCTAAAGGACGAGACCCTAATGATAAAATGCCAGAATAAGCAGATTGACCACCAACAGTATTGCTATTTACAGTAAGTTGTTTAGTTCCACTACCTGTTAAGCTTAAGTTGTAAAAGGCAGTAGGGTTACTGCCACCAATAGTTTGATTAGTTCCTGCTAGTATAACACCACCACCATCATTGTTAAAAGCAACATTCACAGGCGATGAATTGTTTACCCAATTACCTAATAACGTTATGCTACTTGTTGCGCTTGGTGTAATTAATCCACCAAGTTGATTGGTATAATGGCCAGATGCTCCATCTATATAAACTTGAGATGAGCCTGAAAATACAATACTTGCACCATTATTAATCAAGCCTTGAGAAAAATTGCTTAAGGCTATTATTAGTAATAAAAAGATAAAAACTATTTTATTCATTTGGTTTTAATAAAATGGCCGATTTAGTAATGTTTATTGATGAATCTGACAAAATGCGAGATTGAGTTTTAGGAATATTACTTATATAAATTTCAATTGGAATGCCATTTTTTGATTCAACAACTTCTGTTATTTTGATTTCGGCTTTAGTTAATTTAGGATTTTGTTTCATATTTAAATTTCCAGAGGTATATGAATTTAATGATACTACATTTACAGGAGATAATGTAATTGTTGAATCTGGGGCTGATGACACCGCTTCGTTTTTGCTAATTGTAATTTGAGATATCATATTACAAGAAATCAATAGAAATAGGATTAAAAATAATTTATTCATTTTGTTATCTAATTACAGTAATAATAAAATCCATACCTGTATAATTTATTGAGCCTCCACCAGATGTATTATTTGAAATTCTAAATCTAACAGCGCCAGTTTGGGCTTCTACGTGATGAATGGTTACATTAGGTGTTGTTGCCCAATCTCCATATAAATTTACAAATACACTTGATGAAGAGGTAACACCCGGAATAGTAGCTGTTAAATTATAGGTTGTGTTTGAATTTATATTAGTAGGTGGATAAACCCATCTTTCGGTTACAAAATCTACCTGTCTTCTCCACACAGACCCATCCCAATAATAGTAACCTGGAGTTACATTATTTGGAGCTACTCCAGAAGTAGCTGTGTTGTATACAAGTAAGGATGTTGTTATTCCAGCCCCAATGGGTGAATTATTATTTATTGCCGTGAGACTTACCCTTGGTATTAAAAGGCCTTTATTAGTTGCCGCCACATCTAGCATTGCACTTGCATCTGGTGCTGCACCAGTTGCGTTTATCCCTACGTTTTGAGCAGTTAAACAATATGATAAGGAGATTAGTATAAAAATAAAGAGTTTATTCATGACAATTTATTTAGTTGATTTATTAATTTATACATTAAATTTATTGATAAGTTACGCGGCGCTTACTATTATTTAAACATTTGTTTTATATATTTACTCAATGAAAACCGCATTGGATCGATTTAGGTTTGGATTTGTTAAAAGAAATGACTCCTCAAAACCTTTTTTTTCTGCCTATCTCTCAAATAAAAACTCGAGTGATTTTGGTTCATCTAATAATTGCATTGCTTTTGTTTCGTATGATTATAAAAACGAAATTGAGAAATTCGAAGACAAAAAAAATAATCCGTTACAATTCCCTAGTTCACTTTTTGTGGAGGTTGAGGAAAAATTGAGTTTTGAATTATCTCAAGATACTGAAGGTATTTCTCCAAAAATTGATATTAAACCAACTGTTACCAAAGAGGAATATATTGCAAAATTCAACAAATTGCAAAATCATATACAACAAGGAGATATTTATGAAATTAACTACTGTATTACTTTTGAAGCTGAGGATGTAATTGTAAATCCATATTCATTGTTTGTAAAACTTAATTCTATTAGTGATGCACCTTATGCTTGTTTAGCAAAGTTTGATAGTAACTATATAATATCATCTAGTCCGGAGTTATATTTAAAGAAGTGTAACAGTGAATTAATTACGAAGCCAATAAAGGGAACTGCAAAAAGAGGTTTAACTATTGATGATGATGAAAAGCTTAAAGTTGAACTACAGCAAAATTTGAAAGAGCGTACCGAAAATGTTATGATTGTTGATGTGTGTAGAAATGATTTATCGAGAGTGGCAAAAAAAGGAACAGTTACAGTTGATAAATTATTTGATATTGAATCTTTTAAGCAAGTGCATCAAATGGTAAGTACTGTAAAATGCGAATTAAAAAATGACACTACTTTTAAAAATAGTATTGATGCTACCTTTCCTATGGCTAGTATGACGGGCGCTCCAAAAATTAGGGCAATGGAATTAATTGATGAGTATGAAGTATATAATAGAAATGCCTATTCTGGTACAATTGGTTATATTGATGAAAATGGTAATTTTGAATTGAGTGTTTTAATAAGAAGTATTTTTTATAATGAAGAGAAAAAATATTTAAGCTTTACGGTTGGAAGTGCAATTACATCAATGGCAAATGCGGAGGATGAGTATGAAGAATGTTTGTTAAAAGCAAAGGCAATGATGCAAGTTTTGAGTTAAAAAACAATAAGAATTGATGGCAGTACATAATTTAGATATTTTTGATGAGGAACATTTTGATTTTGATATCTTTTCTATTACTTCAACTGAAAGTATTTATACTGTTATAAGCGCTTTAAATACTGCTTTAAATATTGATTTTCAATTACAAGAGTTGTTGGAGTTTTCGCATAAAGATGGAGAGCAATTTTATTTTCCATTATATCGATTTTTGCACGACGATTTAAATATTGAGTTTAATTTGGTTGCCAATCAAACATCATTTCAGCCTGAACATGCTAATAAAGTACAACCAGGATTAGATTTATTTGGAGGAGATGTAGAACGCACTACTAAACTAATTCCAGAGCTTGAGAAGTCTGACTATTTTTTAATAATTAAAGGAGATAACCGTTACTTGCATAATCATGCAATATTTGAAGCTATAAGATTTAATCCAAGTTTTATAACTGTATTTGAAATTTATTTGGAAAATTTGAAAGATAAAAAGTCTAAAAGTAATTTATTGTTTTAGTTATAAAGTATTAAGGCACTGTTCAATAGTTTCATATTTAAAATGAAAACCTTCATTTAATGCTCTTTCGGGATATGAATACCTGCTTTTTAAAATGAGTTCAGTTTCTGTTCCTAGCAATAATGCTCCAATTTTTAACATCCATTTATTTGCAGGTAATCCTATTTTAATATTTAATTTTTTTCTTAAAAGTGTCATTAAAGTTTTATTTCTAACAGGTTTTGGAGCAACGCAATTATAAATTCCAGAAGTGCTTGTGTTAGTTATAAACCATTCTATCATTTCACAAAAATCAGTGATATGTATCCAGCTAATTTGTTGAGTCCCATTTCCCATTGTTCCACCCAACCTTTTTTGTACTACATTTTTTAGAGCAGGAAATACGCCACCTGTTTTGCCCATAACCATTGAAATACGCATGTTTATTTTTCTGGTATTTTGTAATTTATAAGAATTAAAAACTTTTTCCCAAGCCTTGCAAACTTCTACAGAAAAACCAGAGCCAATAATTCCATAAGCCTCTGTCATAGGGTTGTTTTCGCTATGTTGATATATAGTTGCTGATGCGCCGTTTATCCATAATAATGGAGGAGATATGCATTTTTCAATTGCTTTACCAATTATTGATGTAGAATCTAATCGTGAAGCAAAAATTTCCGCTTTGTTTTTCTCAGTGTACCTACAATCAACACTTTTGCCACACAAATTAATAACAGCAGTTGCATTTTCTAAATCTAAACGCCAATCTCCAAAATTTTTCGCATCCCATTGTACATATTTAATTTTTCCATAACTTGGTTTATGTTGTCTTGTTAAAATAACTATTTCATCATAAGTTAACCCAAAATGTTTAATAAGTTCAGTTCCTAAGAAGCCTGTACCACCTGCAATAACTAACTTTTTCATGATTTCATTTTTTAATTATTAACGCTAATTTGTTTTGTTAATTTTACTTCAGTCAATTTCAAATGCAATAACATTAATCGCGAACAGTATTATATCCTGAGGCGAAATAGTAAATATCATTTGTTTGTTTATTAAGATATAAATAGGTAAATCCTGATAAAGTATATTTTCCTGAGAGCGTTTTATAGTAGGGCTTAAAATAAAAATCAATTTCTGATTCTATATATTGCCAACGCTTAAACGGAATCCATTTTGGTGATGAGCCTAAATAGCTTTCTCTGTAATTTGGCTCATCTGTATAATTATCTGTAATAGGGACTATACCGTTAGATAGAGTAGTGATTTCCTTTGAGTTAACGGATTTAAAAAATCCCGAGTATACCCATTTCGAAACCTTTGCTTGATTAAGAGCACTTATATATGAATTTCGGCTTAGGGTGTCAATAGAGTATCTAATAAATAAGCTAGCGATACTTGAATCAGCAAATGTTTCGTAACCATCAAACATTGTATGAATTACTATAGCGTTTATAACTGCACTTTCCACTTTGTTTGTTTCTTTTGAAATAGAATCTTTTTTTACTAATTTTTTTATTATTCCATCTTTATTAGAAAACTTCATCCAAACTGTTTCATTGTTATCACCATCTTTAATAGCCACTTGAAAATCAGTTATGTTTTGAGGCAAATCGAAATTAAACGCTTGTTTAAATATAGTTCTCTGAGCTTCCTCATCTGTATATTCGTAAGTCTTTGAACATGATATTATAAAAAATGATATTGCGACTATAAATTGAAATTTCATATGTTTTAATTATTATTTTTTAGTTGTCATATGGTATAGCCAGTTTACCCATTGGTGTTTTTGCTTGAGGCAAACATGGCTATTTCATAATAGATATTATTAGATTTGTAATAATGAGTAAACGTTAGCTTGCGTTTAATAAGAACTACGATATTACTTTTTGTTTTCTTGGATATTAAATGTAGTGCCAGTATCGAAATGTGCAGCAACATTTGTAGATCTTTTGCTAGCTTTTCTGCCTCTAAAAAACATATAAAGATTGAAGAAAAGCATTATACCTAAATAAATGGAGAACCATCCAAGTTTTACACTTAAAGCCTCTATCATTCCCTGATAACTATAAATTCTGTTATCTATACGCAGGATAAGTAAAGCAAAACCTATATTGAGCAGGTAAAAGCCTATTTCAAATAATTTATTTGTGCTAAAGGCAATGTCTTGTTTTCCATGAAAGATATCAAGCATAAAGATTTTACCATTTTTAAATAAAGTATGTGCAACATATAAGGTTAGCATTATTGATACTGGTAAATAAATTAGATAAGCGATTACTAATTTACTTGTTTCGTGTGTTAAAGTTTGCGTGTCCATGATGTTTTGTTTTTAATTGTTTGTATTATTTTTATTTATTGATGTTTTATTGTTTTGACGAAGGAGGTAGATTAGTGTAATATTTAAATAATGCATACCTCCCATTGAAAGCACTATAAATGAAATACGTTTAGATAGTGCATTAATAACATCTGCCATATTATTGACTTGGTCCCAATTATAAATCATTATTGCTGCATAACCTAAGTTTGTTAGGTAATAGCCTATGAGCAAAAAACGGTTTACAGCATTGGCTAGCACCTCATCTTTTAGCTCGGCCTGTATATAATGAATACCATTTTTGTAACATAACCAGCCAACATAAAAAGTAATTACTGCTGTTATTATTAGGTAAAGCACATATGAAATTATAAGTAACATAGTAGTTTTATTTGTTTTGTTTAGGAAACATGATATGCCTAAAGTGATAGATTGCGATGCCCCACGCTGTGCTTATGTAAAAACTCCAAAAGAAATGAGTGTGATTTGAGTTAGTTATAAAATTGCTAATAATTAAACTTAGTACGCCCATAGTAAGAAAATAGAAGAATACTATTTTCCAATACAATTTCATATTTCCGGATATTGATTTATCTCGTATAAATTGATAAATGGTTTTTATAAGTGCAAAAATTAATTGTATACTACCCACAAAAAACTCGAAATACCCTAATAGTATAAATGCGAAAACACCTACTAATCCGCTTATAATTGCTATAAGTAAATAGTTTTTTAATTGCTTTTTTGTTACTGTTGTTTCCATTTTCTTATTTTATTTTTTTGTACTTTCAGTAAGAATTGAAAGTTTAGATTAAAAAAAATTATTTAAATAGTTTGAATAACATTCCTACAAATGCATTTTCATCTAATTTAACAGCTTTGTCTAATGCGAAATCAGTTTTCTCCACTACAGCTTCAATATTAGCTACAGTTTTTATAAACTCAGAATGGTATTTGTCGGTTTTGTTTCCCTTTACTTGTTTTAAATCTTCTAAAATGCTTAGTACTGGCTCAATTTCCCTTTTTCTGCGTTCTTTAATAATTTGTTTTGCTACTTTCCAAATATCCTTTTCGGCAACAAAATATTCTTTACGTTCTCCTGCTACTAGTTCTTTACTAATCAAACCCCAATCCATTAAGTCTCTTAAATTCATGTTGGCATTTCCGCGAGATATTTTTAAATCCTCCATCACTTCTTCTGTAGTTAAAGCATCTGGACTAATTAATAATAATGCATGAACTTGAGCCATCGTTCTGCTAATTCCCCAACTACTACCTAGTGTTCCCCAAGTTTGTATAAATTTTTGTTTTCCTTCAGTAAATTCCATTATTTCTAATTTCTATACAAATGTAATACTTATTCTTAAACTTTCAATAAAAAATGAAAGTTTGTTTTTGAAAATAATATAACTTACAGTAAATCAATTATTTATTTTTTTAGGGAATTGAAAAAAAGAAAGCGGTTACCTGTTTAGGATAACCGCTTTTAAATTTTAATTATGTATGTTATTATCTTAAGTATAACATTTCTCTGTATTTTGGTAAAGGCCAAGTAGCATCGTCTACAATGTTTTCAAGCTTATCTACATTATAACGAATGGTTTCAAAAAATGGTTTTACTTTTTCACAGTAAGCATGTGCTTGTTTTTTCGCAGTGTCTAAGTTATTAGCTTTTCTTCTTTCCTCAGTCATATCATCTGCGGTTTTCAATCTGGATTTTTTTAGTGTTTAAAAAATAGCTTCATTTATTTCTGCTTTTTAATTTATTAAAGCGATTGTCTTTTTTAATTGCCATTAATTAAACGTATCATAATTTAAATGTTAAGGGATTAGATTTTTATAAACGAAAGTTTTTCAATATTTAAAGTTGAAAATTTTGAAATATAATTTTATATGGGGAGAAATGACTATATGTAATAAAATTAAAACATTAAATTTACTTCAATAATTAATTCTTCAATAAAACAATTAACTCTAATGAAAATTAAACTTAATATTCTATTTATCTTTTTAATGGTTGCTTCTTCAGGTTTGTTATCACAATCTGAAAATAAAGAATCTGATTCTTTGAATTTAATGAAGTTAATAAATAAATGTGATGCAAACTCACGAGACGAGATTTTGTTTCGGTCATTAATAACTAAAGCAATTGTTGATGCTAAGAAAATAAATAGTACTTATGGATTAGGGAGATTAAATCTTTCAATGGGTATGTTTCATTATTCTAATGGTAATTACGACAGTTCTAATTATTATAACTTTAAAGCAAAGGAAATATTATCTAGAACTAGTTATCATAAAATAAAGGGTGCGTGTTTATTGGGAATAGCCTCAAATTATGTCGCTTTGCATAATTATAAAGAAGGGACTAAAATAATGCTTGAATATATTGATTATGTAAAGAAAAATAATATTGTAGTCATGGAAGTTTATGGTTATGAAAAGCTGTCAAAGTTAAATTCTTTAAATAATAATGAAGAAGAAGCAATTAAAAATTTAAATCAAGCCCTGATTTTAGCAAATAAAAATAAATTTGAGAATCGGGTTGCAGCTATTTTGGACTTAAAAAGCATGTCCTTTCTTGCATTAGCCAAACGCATTGAGAATCGTGATAAAAAACAGAGTTTTTTAGATAGTTCTTTTGTAAATTCCCAAAAGTCATTATTAATTTCAGAAACCAGAAAGGATTCAATAGAATTACCTGTAGTTTTAAATAACTCTGCTTTAATATATGAAGTAAAAGGTGAATATGAGTTGATGTACAAGAATGCCATGAGAGCTCTGCTAATAGAAAAGGGGAGGCGTAATTTAGATGGGTATGCGTTATCATATACTAGTTTAGCAAAAGCCGATGCTTTCTTAAATAGATATGATGAAGCTAAACTTTTTTTAGATTCCTCTTTTTTTTATGCTAAAAAATATGATGATATTGAAGATTTAAATTTATTTTATGATGCGGGTATAATTGTAAGTAAACAAATAAATGACTATAAGACAGCATATGATTTTTTATTGTTAAAAAATACACTTAACGATTCATTATTGAATGTAGATTCAAAGAATAAAATAAATGAGTTAGAAATAAAATTTGATACAAATAACAAAGAAAAAACAATACTGTTGCAAAATGAAAAATTAAAGCAACGAAGTAATCTTATAATTTTTATTTCATTGATAGCTTTTTTAATTGGTATTATTTCCTACTTGCTATTTTCCCGTTTTAAAAACAAAAAAAACAAACAACTCATTGAACAAGAAAACGAAGCTTCCTTAAAAATTATACAAAGTGAGCAAACTGAGAGAATGCGAATTGCTCGTGAGTTACACGATGGTATTGGACAAAAATTAACTGTACTAAAAATGTACGCATCAGTTAATGAAATAGAGAATAAGAAACAAATAGATTTATTAGATAGTACAATTAGCGAAGTCCGTGGCATATCACATAACCTAATGCCCGAAATTATAAACCTGGGTTTAGTGCCCGCTGTGAAAGATTTATGCTCAAAAATAAACGAAGTAGGAACAATTCAATGTGTATTTAATTACGAAGAAACACAGCCTTTAAAATTTGCTACAAACATTGAGCTATCCATTTACCGCATAGTGCAAGAGGTTTTTAACAACATGATAAAACATGCGAATGCCAAGCAAATTTTGGTAAGTTTTGTTGTAACAGGTAATAATTTAAGAATAAATATTGCAGATGATGGCGTTGGTTTTGATACCCAAAAAATATATACTTCAAGTGGTATTGGTTGGAGTAATATAATTACTAGAGCTAAAATCATAAACGCTAATTTAGATGTAAATAGCAATAGCAAAGGAACTAACATTGTTTTAAATATTAATATATGAACCAAAATATAAATTTAATAATAGCCGACGACCATCAAATTGTGATAGATGGATTACAATTTATGCTTAGTAGCGAAAAGAATATAAACGTGGCGCATACTTGTAATAACACTACTGATGTTTTAAATTATTTAGAAAAAAACAGTAGCGGAATTAATTTTTTAATTACAGATATTAATATGCCAACAGTATCTGGTATAGAGCTTTGCCGCTTGGTTAAAGCTTCTTACTCACATATTAAAGTATTAGTTTTAAGCATGTATAGTAGCAAAGAAATTATTAAAGAATCTATTTTAGCTGAAGCAGATGGCTATATGCTTAAAAATGGAGGTAAGGATAAATTACTTGAAGCTATATTTAAAATTAGTAATGATGGAACTTATTATTCTGAAGAAATTATACCAATTATTTATTCGCATTTTAATTCCGAAAAAAAAGCTACACAAAACATAGCTCAATTATCAGAAAGAGAAAAAGAAATTTTGACGCTAATTGCTAAGGAGTTAAGCAGTGAACAAATAGCTGAGAAATTATTTATTAGCATAAAAACAGTAGGTAATCATAGACAAAATATTTTAGCAAAGTGCGATTGCAGAAGCTCAGTTGGTTTAGTGAAATATGCTATTAAAACAGGTTTAATTTCTGTTTAATATTGTAAAATAGGGAATACTCCCTATTATTTTGGTGTTTACTCCTCATAACTAATTAGTAATGGCAAACTATTTTTGTAGTATAAAATTTGTACTATGAAAAAAATGATTACAATTGCCGCTTTAATTATTACAACAGCCTTTTCGGCTCAAGAGAAAGCTAATCAATTTGATTTAGACCTTTATCAAAAACGTTTATCAATTGCGCCAAAATTAGAATTTGGTGTCTTTAGTGGTGAAGTGCCCTATTTTGTATTAGCTGCCGATGGAAATTTTGTTATACAAAAAAGATTAATTGCTCAAACATCTTTAGGCATTTCTAAAATTTGTAACAAAACAGACCTTGGTGTTATGTTTGCTTTTCAAAATAAAATTGTTAGCAAAAAAGGTAAGGTGTTCGATAAACTTACTGGTGGAAATACCTATCAAGTTTTAATTACAGATATAAATATTCATAAGTTAAAAGGCTTACGTGGAGGCTTTTTTAGAAAAGGATTTAGCACTGTTAACTCAAGTGATTTATCCGATATGGGATATGGCAATACGAGTGTAAAAACAACGGCTTATGGCATTACATACACAGATAGCATATTTAATAATGTCGGAAATTTTAGTGGAGGTGGATATGTGTTTAAGTATTCTACATTAGGTGCGTATGGCGGAATATATATTTATAGTTCAAAAAACCACACCAATTCAAATCATGGAACTGGCATGTCAGCAAAAGGAAGAAAAAATCAGTATATGTCGGTTGGGGCTGATGCATTATTTGGCAGTTCAACACTTTCTATAAATAAAAAACAAAAAACTGTAGGTGGAGCTACATCTGAAATTGATAAAGTAAATGGTAGAAGCCTTCCAATAGGTGCTCGATTTACATTTGAAGCAGGATTATATTTTGGTAAGATGCAAAACATAGGTTTACATTTTAATGCAGAATTTGGAAAATATCCTGGAGCAGATGGCTTAACTGCTTTTGCTGGCATTGGTGTGAAAATAAATTTACTAGATAAAGTTGTAAGTAATTAAATAAGGTTTTCTCCCTATATAAACTGATTAAAATACTTAGTAGCTTCAAAAAATAAAAAAATCATTCAAAATAAAACAAAGATAATGAAAACATTCTACAAACTATTGTCAAGCTTATTTATTTTAAATACCTACGCTCAAATACCAAATTTTAGTTGGGCTAAAACAAGCTCTGCAATAAATAAAGATATTACAACTGATTCTTTAGGCAATGTTTACATTGTTGGAGATTTTGCAGGAACGGTAGATTTTAATCCCAGTAATTTGCCAGCTGATACATTTTATTTAAGAACTAATACATCTTACATTACAAACGCTTTTATTTTAAAATTAAACAGCATGGGTAATTTTTTATGGGCAAAGCAAGTTGGTTCTTTTGATTGGGATAATGCAAATACAGTAGTAGTTGATGCAACAGGAAATATTATTGTAGGAGGTAATTTTAAAAGTATGGTTGATTTTGATCCAAATCCAACATCAACATATACCTTGGCCGCAAGCAATACTGATGGTTTTGTAATGAAACTTAATGGAGCTGGTGATTTTATTTGGGCAAAAAACAATGTAACTTCTGGTTTATTAGATTGGACAGTAGACTTAGCTACAGACCCTACAGGTAATATTTATTTGGCTGGTGTTTTTAATTCTGTTGCAGATTTTGACCCTAGTGGCGCTACTTATACTATACAACCTGTTGGCCCTAGTAATGCGTATGTTCAAAAACTTGATGCTAACGGTGATTTTATTTGGGCGAAAGGTTTTGTTGGCACTACTACATTTTCTAGTAATGATAAAAGCCAGATATTCAGTTTATCTTTAGATGCTTCTAATAATATATACACGTTTGGTCAATTTTATGATATTATTGATTTTGATCCTGATGCTACTACTCAATTTACTTTAATAGGTAACGAGTATCCTTTTGTTTCTAAATTAGATGCTAATGGTAATTTTGTATGGGCAAAATCTTTTACTGGTAGTACAGCTAGTGGCACCCCAGGTAAAGCAGTAGTAGACGCTACTGGAAATGTGTTTGTTAATTCTACATTTAGAGGAGTAATGGATTTTGACCCCGATCCTGTAAATACATTTACTCTTCAAAGTTTTGGTACAGGGACTTCAGAAGATATTTGTATTTATAAATTGAATAATACTGGCACTTTAAACTGGGTAAAACAGTTTGGAGATCTTTATCAAGATAACGGATCAGCGATTGATTTAGACAACCAAGGAAATATTTATGCTACAGGAGTTTTTCAAGGCACAGTAGATTTTAATGCATCACCAACTGCTACAAATAATTTAGTAAACCCTTATGGAAGTGGGCTTGAGGTTTTTATAACTAAGTTAGATGGAAATGGTAATTACATTGATGCAAGAAGAATAGGCGGCGGTGGAATTAATAACGTTAATGCAGTAAATGTTGACACAAAAAATACGCCTTATTTTTGTGGAGAATATGCTAATAGCTTTGGCGTTGTATTTGATTTAGATCCAGGACCAACAACACAATTTACAGTTACCTCTTATAGTGCCCCAAATAGCAGCTATGCCATAAAACTTGGTGGTGCAATGAGTATTGGTTTAAATGAAATTTTAACAACAAATAATCTTTCTATTTATCCAAACCCAACAAACTCTATTTTAAATATTGAATTAAATAATATAAATAGCCCAGAAACTATTTTAATTACTAATGTTTTAGGCAAAGTAGTTTTAACTGAAATAGCTACAACTATAAACTCAACATTAAATATTCAAAACTTAAATAGTGGCATTTATTTTTTACAAATAGGTAATACAAAGGCTGTGAAATTTATTAAAGAGTAAAAAAACACTATACAAACTATTAAAAACTATAAATTATGAAAAAGCAACTCATCAAAACGTCAGCAATTGTCTTATTAGTAACAGGTGTAATTTTTTCTTGTAAAAAGAAAGAAGATACACCACCAGATACGCCTGTAACAACAACGGGAGGTACAACAGGTGGGGGTTCTGGAGGAACTTCTACTTTAACGGCTAACCAATGGAGTGCAAACGGAACTGTATATACTGCAACTAGTGTTGCTAATAATCCATATTGGGAAAAAAGTGCAAATGGCACTTGTGTATTAGCTGCAAAAGCAATTTCGGGTGATACAACAATTATACTATCATATTCTTTTCCAACGTATTTAATGGCCTCTGGTTCATATAGCATTGTGTCTTCAAGTGCTTCTTACGCTCCAAGTGTTGTTAATGTTGGTATTGCAAAGAGCTTTTCTACAGCACCTTATTTTATTTATAATTATGTTACAACTGGCGGTATGGCAACAATTACAAATTCAGGAGGTGTATTTACTATCGAGAGCACTAATGTTGGCTTAAATAGTATGAGTTTATCAAGTAAATTAGTAAGCACAATTCCTGTTATTCCATCAGCTAATGCAAGTTATACAACACCTGTTGGAGTTACGGCAAACCAATTTATACTTGGTTCTACAACGTTTAATCCTACTCAACTAGTTGTATCTTTAGATCCTACTGGAAGTTTTAAATTCGAAGGATCAAGTACATCAGCACCACTATTTGGATTAAAATATTGGTTTAGCACTTCTTACCCACCTACTGGCACTTATGATGTTGTTTCAAGTAAAAGCGCTTTAGGTAATGGTAAAATTTATATTGAATATGCAAATACTGCTACTTCAGAAGTATACAATTCAATGGGAGGAGATAAAGCTACTGTTATTACTAATGCTAATGATGTATCTGTTACTGTAAATAATGTAAGTTTAAATAAAGTTATCGGAGCTGGTAGCTCAACATTAGCGTTAACTGGCAATTTAACACATTAATAATATTTAAAACAAAAAACCATGGTGTAATTTTACCATGGTTTTTTTATTTTTTTATTTATTGTTTGATTTTTACTATCTTAAATACAACATTTCTCTGTATTTTGGTAAAGGCCAAGTAGCATCGTCTACAATGTTTTCAAGCTTATCTACATTATAACGAATGGTTTCAAAAAATGGTTTTACTTTTTCACAGTAAGCATGTGCTTGTTTTTTCGCAGTATCTAAGTTATTAGCTTTTCTTCTTTCCTCAGTCATATCATCTGCAGCTTTCTTTATAATTGTTACACGTTCACTTATTTCTTTAATTAATGCAATTTGTGTATCGCTTGCTTTTTTAAATTCTGCACCGCTTAATATTGTTTTTAATCCTACAACATTATCAGTTAAAGTTTTTTGGTATGTTAGTGCAGATGGTATAATTTGATTATCTACCATGTCAGCAATAATACGGCTTTCAATTTGAATTTTTTTAGTGTAAGTTTCTAAAGCAATTTCGTAGCGGGCTTCTTGTTCGCGGTGATTTAAAATACCTAACGATTCATACATACCCAAAGTTTTTTTAGAAATCATTGCTTCTAAAGCACCTGGTGTTGTTGGTATATTGTTTAACCCACGTTTTTTAGCTTCTGCTTTCCAAGCATCGCCATATCCATTTCCTTCGAAACGAATTTTTTTACTTTCAATAATGTATTTTTTTAGTATTTGAAAAATTGCTTCATCTTTCTCTACTTTTTTATCCATTAATGAATCAACATCTTTTTTAAATGTCATTAATTGTTCTGCTACAATTGAATTTAAAACTGTCATTGGGCCACCACAATTTGCGGATGAACCAACCGCTCTAAATTCAAATTTATTTCCAGTAAAGGCAAATGGTGATGTTCTGTTTCTATCAGTATTGTCTAATAAAATATCTGGAATACGACCAATGTTCATTTTAAGAGCAGTTTTTTCTTCAGGACTCATCTTTCCTGAATGCACCGATTTTTCTAACTCATCCAAAACTTTTGATAATTGCTCACCTAAAAACACCGACATGATTGCAGGAGGAGCTTCATTAGCGCCTAAGCGATGATCGTTATTAGCAGAAGCAATTGAAGCTCTTAATAAATCAGCGTGTTCGTATACTGCTTTAACTGTATTTACAAAGAAAGTTAAGAATTGTAAATTTGTTTTTGGAGTTTTACCAGGAGATAATAAATTTTTACCTGTGTTAGTAGCTAAACTCCAATTGTTATGTTTACCACTTCCATTTACTCCAGCATAAGGTTTTTCATGCATTAATACTCTAAAGTTATGACGTATTGCAACTTTTTCCATTACGTCCATTAACAATAAATTATGATCAACAGCTAAGTTCGTTTCTTCAAATACTGGTGCACATTCAAATTGAGCTGGAGCAACTTCATTATGACGAGTACGAACTGGAATTCCTAGTAAATGTGCTTCGTATTCAAAATCGCGCATGTAAGCCGAAACTCTTTCTGGAATTGATCCCCAGTAGTGATCTTCAAGCTGTTGTCCTTTTGCTGAAGCATGTCCAAATAAAGTACGACCTGTTTGTTGAATATCGTAACGAATATTATATAAAGCTGAATCGACTAAGAAATACTCTTGTTCCCAACCTAAAGTTGCAATTACTTTAGAAACGTTTTTATCAAAATACTGACAAACTTCTGTTGCTGCTTTATCTACAGCAGCTAATGATTTTAATAATGGTGTTTTAAAATCTAAAGATTCGCCTGTATAAGAAATGAAAATAGTAGGAATACACAATGTTTCTCCCCAAATAAATGCTGGTGATGTTGGATCCCAAGCAGTATAACCACGAGCTTCAAAAGTATTACGTATACCTCCATTTGGGAAAGATGATGCATCTGGCTCTTGTTGTACTAATGCATTTCCGCTAAAACGTTCAATGGCTCTTCCACCTTCTATTGGTTCAAAAAAACCATCGTGTTTTTCGGCAGTTGCCCCACTTAATGGTTGAAACCAGTGTGTAAAATGTGTAACACCTTTACTTTGAGCCCAAGCTTTCATGCAAGCTGCAACTTGATCGGCCATTTTACGTTCAACAATTGTTCCTTGGTGCATTGAATTTTGAATGCTATTAAATGCTTCTTCCGAAAGGAATTCACGCATCGCATCTAATCCAAAAACATTTGAACCATAATATTGAGAAACTTGCTTATTATTATTGTTAAACTCCACTGGGGTTCTTTTAACAACATCTTGCATGGCTAAAACTCGTCTTGTGCTCATAAATTTGTGTTTTTTAGGGGGTGTTTTGTAAAATAATGTAATTTTTTGCCAAAAGTATGTGAAAAAAAGGGGGGGTGCAAGAAAAAAAGTGAATTTTTTAGAAAATTATTGAAATTTTAGTCATTTTTTTAGTTCTGAGTTTTATAACTAGTCGTTTTAATAATGAATATGTATTGATTATTGAAATTTGGTTTTTGTCATATAATCATGTTGTAATGAAAACTATGCTTAATTTAGTACTCGAGGTTAGTATGAAAAATATTCCGAAAAAATCTATTGCAATAATTGGTGGTGGCCCTGCTGCGTTGATGTTTGCCTGCAATATAGATTCAAATAAATATTCTGTAACTATTTATGAAAAGAATAAATTTTTAGCTAGAAAATTTTTAGTGGCAGGTGATGGTGGATTTAATTTAACACATTCTGAATCATTGGAATTATTGATAAATCGTTACGCGCCTAATACTTTTTTAAAAGAGGCTTTATTAAATTTTTCGAATATAGATTTTATTGAGTGGCTAAACGGTATCGGAATACCAACGTTTATTGGCACAAGCAAACGTGTTTTTCCTATTAAAGGAATTAAACCCATTGATGTGTTTGAGACTATCATGAAGGAAATAGTTAAAAATAACATTGATATTAGAACTGGTTTTGAATTTTCGGGATTTAATAATGGAAATCCACAATTTTTAAATGATGGTAATGTTGTAAAAGTTGATGCGGATTTTTATGTATTTGCATTGGGAGGTGCAAGTTGGAAAAAGACGGGTAGTACTGGCTCTTGGAAAGAAGTTTTTGAGAATGAAAGTATAAAAGTAAACGAGTTTTATCCATCTAATTGTGCTTATAAAATTAATTGGCCTGATAATATACTTAAGAGTATTGAAGGTAAACCAATTAAAAATGCGGCGTTTACTTGTGGAGATACTAAAATTAAAGGGGAGGCTGTGCTTACAACTTTTGGTATAGAAGGTAGTGGTATTTATCCTTTGAGTCCATTTATTCGAAAGCAATTAATTGAAACTAATAAGGCAACTGTTCTTATAGATTTTAAACCGGAAATAAGTTACCATGAATTGGTTCAGAAATTCGAATTAAACAAGCACTCTTCAATAAAGGAATTTTTATTAAAAAATTTAAAATTAACAGAACTACAAATTGTCTTATTAAAATCGGTTACAAGTAAAAGCGAGTATCAAGATGTTTTCGTATTATCAAAACTCATAAAAAAATTCCCAATTGAAATTGTTGATTTTGCCCCAATTGATGAGTCTATTTCAACTGTTGGAGGAATTGATTTAAATGAACTTACAGAGCATTTTGAATTGAAGAAAATACCAAATACGTTTTGTATTGGCGAAATGCTTGATTACGATGCCCCCACAGGTGGTTATTTATTACAATCTTGTTTTAGTATGGGCAAGTTTGTTTCAGATTATTTGAATAAGAAAGACTTTTGATTTAAAAAAAGATCTGAATGTCAGTTTGAGCGATTTCAAGAGCAATTGATACATCTCAAAATCACTCAAAGTGACAAATATAACTTACACTAACTTGCAGTTAATAATGGAAAAAACCTAAAATTAATTCTTAACTATTTTAGTAGTTTTTAAAATATCACCATGTGTATTTTTAATTGTAACATTGTAAATGCCATTGCTGTATTTAGAAATATCAAACTCAGCTTGTGATTTAATCATTTGCATACCAACCAATTTACCAGTGATATCAGTAATTTCAACTACTGCTTTATCTGAATTATATAAATAAATATTTAATACATCTGAAGTTGGATTTGGTCCAATAAAGAAAGTAGCTTGTTCAAATTCTTCTATGCCAATTGTAGATACTAAAGTTGGATCTTGCACGGGCCCAATTACTTTGTTTAAAATCCAATTTGATGGATCAACAAAAACAGAAGTTACAGTTCCAGTTAATGGGATAGTGTAATTTTCTATTAAATTGGCATGATTTAATCTTATAACGGTATCGGGTTTAGCTGTTCTTGAAATGCGGTAATCTACATCTGTAATAAATAATGGCACAGAACTCGGCATAGATTGAGTTTGAGTAGACTTTAAAATAAAATTACCACTAGCTTGGTTCCACTTTACATTAAAAGTAGGGTAGCCTTCTCCATAATACCATTGATTAAAGAATTGGGTAAGGTTAATGCCAGTATAAGTTTGCATGTAATTTTTGAAATCAATCACACTTGCTACATTAAATTTATAAGTATTTTGGAATCCACGTATAGCTGGGAAGAATACTGAATCGTTATTTATAGTATAACGTAAAGTGTGTATTATAGCACTTCCTTTGTCGTAAGTTAATCTACTATCAAAAATTACGCTTGCATCAACTGTATCAGCATTGGTAAAATAACTACTGCCGCCAGGTTGCGACATTACATTAGTATGAACATTTGTCATTTTAGATGCTGCAGAAGTCCCAGAAATAGCAGGTAGATATTGGTGACATAGATATTCGGAATAGCTTGCCCAACCTTCATTTATAAAAATATCTTTCCAAGCTTTGCAAGTTACATTATCACCCCACCATTGATGTCCTAATTCGTGTGCATCAAGTTCAAAATCAAAAAATCCTAGTGTGGTCATTGTTTGATGTTCCATTCCACCACCTAAAGGTGCCATACAATGCCCGTATTTTTCTTTGTAAAATGGGTACATTCCAAATAGTTTTGATTGTAATTCAATAGTTTGCTTTATTTTATTCAATGCCGTTTTTTGTGTATTCCAACTCGGGTTTCCTATTGCATTATCATAAATAAAATTTTGAATGAAGATTGAATCTGGAGCTAAATATTGTGGTTTAGCATATAAGTTATAAGCCCTGTATTTAGCAGTTGAAACTGAAATTAAATAGTAATCAATTGGGTAACGAGATTTCCATTCATAACGTTTTTTTGTACCTAAGCTCACAATATTTTTTAATAAACCATTAGATCCAACCATGTTTGCACTATCAGTTGTAGCAAATACCCATGATGAATCTATTTTATCTGTTAAATCTTGTTTGCAAGGAAACCATTGATAAGCAACTAAACTTTCGCTCAAGCTCCATGATGCTTGATTTCCCCATGATGGAGAAGTTCCTACATTATATCCATCACCAATTGCTGCACCACCACCAGATGGGCAAGTTCCTCTGTAATATACTATTGCATCAAATGTTGTGTTTAATGGTATTGGAGTGCCAGCAGTTGCTTTTACTAAACTATCTTGTCTAACAAAATTGCGACGAGCACCATTTACGTATACTGAATCAATGATATGGTTTTGATGTAATAAAAACGCGAAACTATCAAGGCTAGCAACCATAACTTTTGCTTTACTTACAACATTACCACTTATATATGCTGTATTTCTTTCAACATTTAAATTTAAATGGTAAAATTTTAAGTCATATTTAGTTTCTGGAGGAGTATAGCTAGTTGGCATTGCCATTCTTTTATTTAAGGCTCTGTTAAAATGTGCTGCTTTATGATCTGCGCAAGCATGTTGTGCATTAATTGTTTTGATTGATACTAAGATTATAAATAGGTAAAGTATTTTTTTCATCATTAATTATTTTAAGAATTGCTTTTATAGTAAAGCGAATTTATGAATTACTAATCTATGCTATTAAAATGTTAAAAGCAATAGTTGTAAAACTCAAATTATATGAGCGGTAAATAGTAGGTATAAAAAGATTTAAAACTCCTGAAATTGGGAGAATTTTTGTAGCAAAAGACGGAAATGTATTTATTTTTTTTCTAATCGGCCCCAAACACCTAAAGGTAAATCAACACCACTTTTTGCATGTAAATATAATTCACCAATATTTAATTCAGATTTGTGTTTTGTGGCAAATGGGTTTAATAAATTTTGCGGCACTAATGCCGAAAACCCTAATGAATAAGCATTTAAAATAAGTAAATGTTGTTTTGGATCTAATATTTGCAATACGCAATCCATCATTTCTAAAATATTATCTTCAAGTTTCCATTTTTCACCGTTAGGTCCATGTCCAAATGCTGGTGGGTCAAGTATAATGCCTTGGTAAAAATTGCCTCTTCTTTGTTCTTTTTTTGCAAATTTTAATGCATCATCTATTAACCAACGAATATTATCTAAGTTTGATTTTTGCATGTTTTCATTTGCCCAGTTTACAACTTGCTTAATGCTATCCACATGCGTAACATCTGCACCTGCGGCTTTTGCAGCTAAGGAAGCGCCGCCTGTATATGCAAATAAGTTTAAAAATTTTGGCTTTTCTATATCTTGTAAAAAATTAAATATCACGTCCCAGTTACATGCTTGTTCAGGAAAAATACCTACGTGTTTAAATGAGGTTAAGCCTAGTCTAAATACAATTTCTTTGGCATTTTTTTTATCACCAAGATTGTAACTTATAGTCCATTGTTCAGGCATTTTTTTTAACATTTTCCAATCGCCACTGCTACTGCTTTTAGGAATAAATTTTACATGGGCTTGTTTTTCCCATTCAGAGTATGAGTATACTTTTTTCCAAACGGCTTGTGGTTCGGGTCTTATGGTAATGTATTTTCCAAAACGTTCTAGTTTTTCAAAATCGCCACAATCTAATAATTCGTAGTCGTTAAAATTTTTGGGAGTAAGTAATTGCATGCATTAAAGTTACTGTTTTTTATTTTTTTAGTATGCGAATTAGTAATAAGTAGTAAAAAATAGGTTGTTAATAAATGCCACCTTTTTAACACGGCTAAACAACATAAAACCTTTACTTTAGATATTTATCAAAATATATTTATGCAGACTAATCGTTCGGCTTTTATAACACTAATATCAGTATTTTTCTTTTGGGGTTTTGTTGCTGCAAGTAATGACATACTTATTCCAGTGTTTAAAGAAAAATTGCATTTACAACAATGGCAAAGTCAAATGATTTCCTTTGCTTTTTATGTAGCATACACTATTGGGTCTATCTTGTATGTTTTAATTTCAAAGCTTTATGGTAGTGATATTCTAAATAAGATAGGTTATAAAAATGGAATTGCATTGGGGCTTGTAATATCTGCATGTGGAACATTATTGTTTTATCCCGCAGCACAATTAGTTTCATTTTCATTAATGATTACTGGCTTATTTATTGTTGCGCTTGGTTTTTCTTTACAACAAACAGCTGCAAATCCTTTGGCAATTGTTATGGGTGATTCCTCTAAAGGATCGCAACGCTTGAGTTTAGCAGGTGGAGTTAATAATATTGGAACTACAATTGGTCCATTAGTAGTAGGTTTTGCAATTTTTGGTTCTGTAAGTAATCATGGTGCTTTAAGTGATTTATCTGCAGTAAAATTTCCTTATTTAATTTTGGGTTTGGCATTTTTAATTGTAGCAGTTGTTTTCAAATACTCTTCATTACCTAATAAAATTGAGGTAGAACAAGCGTCAGCTGAAACTGAAGTTACCAACACAAAAAGTGTTTTTTCATACCCTCAATTGTGGATGGGCATGATTGCAATTTTTGTTTATGTTGGTGTAGAAGTTGCAACAGCCTCTAATTTACCTGATTACATGAAACAACATATTGGCATAAAAACCGAAGATGCGGCACCTTATATTTCATTGTTTTGGGCTAGTTTAATGATAGGCAGATGGGCAAGTTCTGTTGATGCTTTTGAAATGAGTAAAAACATGAAAATGCTTATGAGGTTTGTAATACCATACGCTGCATTTGGTGTGTTCTTATTGGCAAATTTTATAGCAGGGCATAATTTAAAACCATTTTATCCTTATTCATTTGTAATACTAATTATGATTGGGGCAGATTTTTTGAGTAAAGGAAACCCAGCTCGTCAATTACTAATTTATTCAACTTGTGGTATAATTGTATTGTTAATAGGCATGTTAACTCAGGGTTTAGTGAGTGTTTATGCGTTTATTAGTGTAGGATTATTTTGTTCAACATTATGGCCATGTATTTTTACTTTGGCTATTGCAGGTTTAGGTAAGAAAACCAATCAAGGGTCTAGTTATTTAATTATGATGATTATGGGTGGTGGTTTCATTAGCTTATTTCAGGGATGGTTGGCTGGTCCAGAAATTATAGGAATTAATTTAAGTTATTTCGTGGGCGTATTTTGTTTCGCTTACCTAGGATTTTATGGTTATAAATCAAAACAAATTTTAAAAAATCAAGGAATAGATTTTGATACTAAAAATGCCCAAGCTCATTAACATTCAAACATATTATAAAAATGAAAGTAACAATTAATGTAAAACTAGTAAACTCAAAATTTGATCAAGCTTATGCTGATAAAGACAATGAGGGAGAAGAAACGGAAGATAACATAAAGTACTTGTGGGAAGATGAATTTGAAGTACAAGGTGATGTAAAAAGCTATAAGGTTACAAATAATGGCACTTACTTATTAAGAGGCTTATACCCTAGCGATGATGAGTTTTGTTTTGAAATAAATGACATGACCATTTTTGAGTTTGAATTAGCTAATGCTTCAAAAGTATTGATTCCATTTTCAAAAAAAGCTATTAGCAAAACAGATAAGTTAGAAACTAAACAAGGTTTAAAGTTTAACATCTATTTAAAAAGTATTAAGGAAATTGTAAACCCAATGGAAGGTGTTTACATTTTGAAAGATGATTATCCAAGTGAATTGCTTGAATTATATAGTGAAGAGGAAGAATAATACAATGTTTAAAATTAGTAAATTTATAATTCTAACTTTTTGTACATCTTTAATTGGGTATTCGCAAACTGTAAACTATGCTGAATTAGTAAATCCTTTTATTGGTACAGGTGGCACAGGACATACATTCCCAGGAGCAACTATGCCATTTGGGATGGTACAATTAAGTCCAGATACCAGAATTGACGGAAGCTGGGAAGGTTGTAGTGGCTATCATTATTCAGATTCAATTATTTATGGTTTTTCACACACGCATTTAAGTGGAACAGGAGTAAGTGATTATGGTGATATATTATTAATGCCAACTATAGGAGATCCTAGTTTAAATAATAAAGATTACGCATCTGAGTTTTCACATAAAAATGAATTTGCTCATGCTGGTTATTATAATGTTCTATTAAATAATGGACACATTAATGTTGAATTAACTACAACAGAGCGAGTAGGGGTGCACCGTTATACCTATACTAAAGTTAATAAAGGGAACTTAGTTTTAGATTTAATGCATAGAGATGAACTTTTAAATGGAGAAATAAAAGTTGTAGATAGTTTAACAATAGTTGGTAAACGTATAAGTAAGGCTTGGGCCGAAGAGCAACATGTGTATTTCGTAATTAAGTTTAATAAGCCTTTTTATAAACATGCCGTTAAGGTTGTTACAGAAGCCGCAACATTGCCACAAACTAAAATTAATGAGATTAGTGAGTCGGGATATTTTCAATTTAATTTGGAAAAAGATTCGGTAGTAATGGTAAAGGTTGGAATTTCACAAACTAGTGTAGAAGGCGCCATTAAAAACTTGGAAGCAGAAGCACCACATTGGAATTTTGAAACCTATAAATCTAATGCAGAAAATGCTTGGAAAAAGCAACTCTCCAAAATAGAGATTAAAACCATTGATACCTCTAAATCAACCGTGTTTTATACTGCATTATATCATACAATGATTCACCCATCATTAGCTGGCGATGTGGATGGTAATTATAGAGGGAGAGATAATAAAGTACATCAAGCAAAAGGATTTGTTCCATACACTATTTTTTCATTATGGGATACTTTTAGAGCCTTGCATCCTTTATTTACAATTATAGAACAAAAAAGAACAGCAGATTTTGTCAATTCATTTATGGATCAATACCGTTTATCAAAACGATTACCAATGTGGGAATTGTCATCAAATGAAACTAATTGCATGATTGGGTTTCATAGTGTGTCTGTAATTACAGATGCTTATTTGAAAAAAATTAGAGGTATTGATACGCTTGGTATATATAGCGCAATGAAATCTGCATCAAATTATTCAAATTTAGGAATCCCAACTTTTAACGAAAATAATTATTTACAAATTGATGATGAATCTGAAAGTGTTTCAAAAACGTTAGAGTATTCGTATGATAATTGGTGCATTGCCCAAATGGCAAAGAAATTAAATAAACAAAAAGATTTTGTTTTGTATTCGCAAAGGGCACAAGGCTTTAAAAACGTATTTGATAAATCTACAGGTTTTATGCGTCCCCGTAAAAATGGAAATTGGTTATCTCCATTTAATCCTACCGAAATTAATAATCATTATACAGAAGGTAATAGTTGGCAATATTCGTTTTTTGTTCCCCAAGATTTAAATTGGTTAATTACAAGTATGGGTGGTGATAAAAAATTTGAAAAGCAGTTGGATGTATTGTTTAATACCAAAGAAAAAACAAGTGGTAGAGAACAAGCTGATGTTACTGGATTAATTGGACAATATGCGCATGGAAATGAGCCAAGTCACCATATGGCATATCTATACAATTACGTAGGTAAGAGTTTTAAAACTCAACAAAAGACGTATAAAATTTTAAATGAATTTTATAAAAATTCACCTGATGGCTTAATAGGCAATGAAGATTGCGGACAAATGAGTGCTTGGTATGTAATGAGTGCAATGGGAATTTATCAGGTATGTCCTGGTAAACCAGAATATACATTTACTGCACCTTTGTTTGACCAAGTTATAGTGAATTTAGAAAATGGAAAAAAAGTAGTTATTAAAAAAGTAAATTCTAATCAATCATTACAAAGTATTAAGTATGTAATGCTTAATAAAAAGAAAAGTTTAAAAAACAGTATTAGTCATCAATTAATTTCAAATGGTTGTAAATTGGATTTTGTAATGTCTACAAAAGTAGATTCGCTTACTAGTTTCGGAAAACAAAAAGCAAATAGGCCGTTTACTTCCATTACAAATAATTTAATTATTCCTGCTCCAATTATTGAATCTCCAAACTTTAGTTTTGATAGCATTGCCACAATATCTATGTATGGCTTTTCAAATAAATCTAAAATTGTTTATTTAATTAATGATGCCTCAAATTCTTCTGTTTACAAGAAATATACAAACCCAATTACTATTAACAAAAGTACAACACTAAAAGCAAAAGTAATTGAAGGTGCTAAATCAAGTTCATATGCAAATGCATTTGTGCATAAAAAGCCAAACAATTGGAGTGTTACTTTGAATTGCAGTTTTAATAAACAATATACTGCTGGTGGAAAAAATGGCTTAATTGATGGAGTTTTTGGAAATGAAAAATGGCGAAGTGGAGAGTGGCAAGGATATCAAAGTCAGGATTTCGAGTGCATAATAGATTTAATGGAATTAAAAGAATTTGAATTTGTATCTTCAAGTTATTTGCAGGATTCAAGATCATGGATACTATTTCCAACACAAGTAGAAGTTTTTGTGTCGGAAGATGGCATTACTTATAAAGAGTTTTCTAAAATTAAAAATAGCATATTGCCTGAAGATCAAAATGTAGCTGTACGTTTCTTTGGAAATACTGCCCCAATAAAAACCAAAGCACGGTATGTGAAGGTAAAAGCTATTAATTTCGGAAAACTTCCAAATTGGCATCAAGGAAGAGGCGGTGATGCATTTATATTTATTGATGAAATTCAATTACGATGAAGAAAGTAGCAATTTTATTTTTTCTGATAAGTTTGCAAATTCATGCCCAAGTAAAAAGTGGCACGTGGCGAGGGGTATTGTTAATTGATGAAGCTCAACACCTTGAATTGCCATTTACTTTTGAGATTGAAAATGGCAAATCAAAAAAGATTATAAAAATAAAAAATGCTGATGAAGTAATAGTAGTGGACGAAGTAGCAATAAAGAAGGATTCACTTAATTTTAAAATGCCAGTTTTTGATTCGGAATTTAGAACCAAAATAATTGGTGATACTTTATTGCAAGGTGTTTGGATAAATCACTCAAGAAAGGATCATCCTCAAATTAAATTTACTGGTTATTTCGGCAATTATAATAGATTTAATTTAGTTCCTGATAAACCAAATTTGTTTTATAATGGAAAGTGGGAAGTTACGTTTAGCCCAAATGTAAAGGATAGCACTAAGGCAATTGGCGTGTTTACACAAATAAATAATAGTTCGTATGTAAAGGGCACGTTTTTAACCGAAACTGGAGATTATAGATATTTAGAAGGTGTTATACATGATAGGAAAATGTATTTAAGTTGTTTTGATGGTTCTCATGCATTTTTATTTATTGCTGAAAATAATGGATCTGAAATTAGTAATGGTAGTTTTTATTCTGGAAATCATTGGCATGAAACCTGGATAGGAAAGAGAAATGAAGGTTTTAATTTAACCGACCCAGAGCAACTTACAAGCTTGGTTAATCCAAATTCAATTATTGAGTTTTCATTTTTAAATCTTAGTAAGAAAAAAGTTTCTCTTTCAGATGCCAAGTATAAAAACAAACCTGTAATTATTCAAATTATGGGAAGCTGGTGTCCAAATTGTCTTGATGAAACTGCTTATTTATCAGAATTATATAAAACGTATAATAAAAAGGGGCTTGAATTGATTGCTATTTCATTTGAAAGAACTACTGATATTTCAAAAGCAAGTTCCAACTTATTACGTTTAAAAAAGAGATTTAATTTAACGTATGAAATTTTAGTTCCTGGTACTTCGGGTAAAGAAAATGCATCGCTTAGTTTGCCATTTTTGAATAAAATAAGCGCATTTCCAACAACTTTAATCTTAGATAAGAATCATCATGTAAAAGTAATTTATACTGGATTTTCTGGCCCAGCAACTGGCGCAGAATATGAGAAGTTTAAACTAAGATTTGAAAATATTGTTCAACAGGTTTTAAAATAATATTATTAATGAAAACAACACTTTTATTTTTTGCTTTAGCATTTGTTATGGTATCATGCGGATTTAATGATGATATCACAAAAAAAGATTCCCCTACTACGGGTAAAATTAGTTTGTTCTATGATGAAGGCATTACATTACATATTAATAATCAAATAAATACTTTTAAAACAACATACACGTATGCTGATATTACTTTAAAATGCACCAACGAAAAATTGGCTGTTGAGGCTTTGTTTAATGATAGTGCAAAAGTAATTGCAATATCTAGAACACTAAGTAAAGAAGAATTAGATAAGTTCAAGCAAAAGAATATTTCAGTAAATACTTCAGTTGTAGCTCAAGATGCTATAGCTATTATTGTAAATAAAAATTTCCCCGATTCATTAATTAGTTTAGAAAAGCTAAAAGCATTATTATCAGGTAACGATAGTTTATATGTAAAAAATAAGCATATTAAAGTGATTTTTGATAATCAAAATTCGGGCAGTGCTCGTCAGTTAAAGGACTCTTTATTAGGATTAAATGTATCTTTTGGAAAAAATTGCTCGGCATCAGAAACTACGCCCCAATTGGTAAAAGCAATTTCTGAAACCACTTTGTCTATTGGAGTTTGTGATTATGCATGGTTTAGCGATAAGGATGATTTAAACACAAAAGAATTTTTAAAAACGGTTAAAATTTTGGCAGTTTCAAAAAGTGACAATCAAACTGCTTACATGCCCGACCAATCAAATATTGCAACTTTTGATTACCCGCTTTTGCGCAATATTTGTATAATTAGAAGAAGCTCTGAATTTACTTTAGGTAAAGGTATTGAAACATTTATTGCAGGACCTATTGGTCAACTTATGTTTTTAAAGCAAGGACTACCGCCTCATAGACAAGAAGAAAGATTAATTGAAATTGATATGACTCCCCTTAAATAATTTGGGTTTAAGGTAATTGCATAGGACGTACTTTACTTTTTACAATAAAGGCATAAGGAAAATCTGCTTGTATTTTTTTTAAAGTTTCAAAAGCTTCAAGTTTAGTTTTAAAATCTCCAATATTAATTACAAAGTTTGGTTGTTGGTATTCTTCATATGTTTTAATACCTGCATATTTCGAAGTAAATCTCGCTTGTACTTCTCTGGCTTTAGATTTATCAGCACTAAAATGAATTTTAATTCTGTAGCCATCCGTTTCTCCATTACTACGTCTGTGAAATTCAGATTTTTTTTCTTGTAGCGCTCTAATTTTTAATGAGGTTTGAATAGCATTAGAATTTGGGTTTTCTTGAGCGAAAAAACTTGAGCAAAAAAATAATATGTAAATACTTAATAAGTGTTTCATTATTCAAAAATACAAAATTTTAGTGGGATGGTTTTATTACTCTATTAAAAAGTTGTTAAAATGCCTTTTTAATGAAGTTTCTAATCTTTAATAAACTCATTCAATTATTCGTCCTTAAAAAAATTGAGTTTATGTAAATCAATTAAGAGTGTTTTTTGGTAGTAAAAATTTATTACATCTGGATATTTATACCCTAGTTTAGCCATTCTCATAGCGCCTTCTTGGCACATACCAACTCCATGGCCAAATCCTTTCCCTTTAAATATCAAAGAATCACCCACAGGATAAATACTAAAGAAGGTTGATTTTAATTGCAAATCGGTTCTCACATTTTTAAGTGGAACTTTAATATTATTTGATTCTAAATATGATTTTCTGGCTTCTTGTTTAAATGTAATAGCAGTCCATCGTGCGTTGCTATCTTGTATTGGATAGTTGTGTTTAAGTTTTAAATAAGATAACCAATCGTCTTTCGACATTTTTCTTTCCCATCTTGCATTAGGCATTTTAGTGCTAAATGTATCGTTTACACTTCTTAAATAAGATAGTTTACTGCCCCAAACATCTTCCGAATTGGCTGTTTGTCCGCCACTGTTACTATGAAATGCCGCTTCAATTAAATTTAAATTATCATCTACAACAACTTTATCTTTTGTTTCAGATACTGCTTTCATAATATCTAATTCGGTAGTTTTTCCAAAATATGCTTGGCAGTGCGTATGGTCGCATAAGCTAAACCCTTCTGCAACGTGTTTTTGTAAATGCGATAGTGCAAAGGTACGTGCTAAAATTGCTTGTACTTTATAAAATTCTTGAAATGATCTTCTGCCAGATTCAGCTTGAACAACTCCTCCAATATAATTATCGAGTTCAATTTCATTAATGCATTTTAAAGAGCCTGCTTCGGTTTCAAGGATTAAATTATTTTGGTAAAAGCGTGGTTTTCTGTCGGGAGAAATTAATTTCAACCTAAAAGACTTTACATCATCAGGACTAGCAATTTTTATTTTTTTGTATTTACCAATAACATTTTCAAACGTTTTAACTTCAATAGAATCGTTTGAATAAGAAAATTTAATGAGTGGAAATTTTGTTGTGTTTAATATTTCAACGCCATTTGCAAATATGAGGTAACTACCGGTTTCTGAACTAAAAGTAAATGATTGTACTTTTAATTGGGAAAATATTTTAATGTATAAAATTTCGTTATTAGAAATGTATTTAAGGCTTGAGGCTTTTTCTGTTTTTTTCCAATTAGAAAAACACACAAGTATTAATATGACTATAAAACTATTTTTTAGCATTTAAGTGAGCGTACATAAGTTCGGCAACTTTTTTTGAAGCACCACTGTTTCCAAGTAGTTTTATTAAACCATCATATTCTTCGAGCATTTGCTCTCTTACTGGACCATTGAGTATTAATTTTAATTCATCCTTTAAATTAGAAGCTGTTAAGTCTGATTGAATGAGTTCTTTTACAACTGGTTTATCTAAAATTAAGTTCGGTAAAGAAATGTATTTAACTCTATTGCCTACAACCATTCTTGCAATTGAATAGGATACAGTTCCGCCTTTATAGCATACCACTTGTGGCAATCTAAATAAGGCACTTTCTAAAGTTGATGTACCCGATTTAATGATTCCAGCATGGGCGGCATTCATCAATGCATAGGTTTGGTTAAACACAACTTTTAAACCCATATCTTCAGCAATTTTATAAGCCTCTTTAGGTAAATTGTTTGTGCCTGCAATTACAAATTGATAATCTTTAAAATCATTTACCACATCAAGCATTATTGTAAACATGCGCTCAATTTCTTGCTTTCTACTTCCTGGTAATACGGCAATAATTGGTTTAGTAGCTAAATTGTTTTGCTTTATAAATTCTTCTTTAGTAGGTAATTTATGTTTTTCTTGTTCAATGGCATCGAGTAGGGGATGGCCTGCATAATCTGCGTTATAATTATGTTTTTTGTATACTGCTACTTCAAATGGTAGAATAACAAACATTTTTTCTACACTGCGTTTTACAATTTCTACTCTGTTTTCTTTCCAAGCCCAAATGGTTGGAGATATGTAATAAATTACTCGTATTCCCTGTTGTTTTGCCCAATCGGCAATTCTTAAATTAAATCCAGGATAATCTACAAGTAATAAAACATCTGGTTTATACTCTAAAATATCTTGTTTGCAGAATGCAATATTTTTAAAAATGGTTCTTATGTTTTTTGCAACTTCTACAAACCCCATAAAAGCTAAATCTTTAATGTGCTTACGAGGTTTTACATGTGCTACTTGTTCCATTAAATCTCCACCCCAAAATTGGAATTGAATAGTGTTATCTATAACTAATAACTCTTTCATTAAGTTTGAAGCATGTAAATCTCCTGATGGTTCTCCTGCAATGACGTAATACTTCATGTTACAATAATGATATGTATAAAATTAATCCAACATAAGCAAAAGTTGCATACATTATACCTTTACTGATATCGTATGCTTTTTTGTTTAATAGCAAATAAAAAACCACTAAGTTTACCAAAACACATAACATCGAAATTTCTTGTAACATATTCCCACCTCTTAAATAGCGTATTAATCCGGCTGGAAAGTTTAATTGATTGTGCAGAAAAAGCCAGTAACAAAAAAAACAGAGGAATGGAATAAATAACCCAGTTAATAATCCAATCCATATTTTATCAATTTTATCTAACATATTATAATACGTTTTTTAAATGATTAATGTAGTTATGTGCCGTTAAATCATGCATAGTTGGAACAACGGTTACATAACCATTACTTAATAGCCATTCGTCAGTATCTTGGGCTTCAGGTTCAAAATTTACAAATTTCCCAGTCAACCAATAATATGGTCTTCCATGTGGGTCATGGCGTTCGTCAAACTCTTCAACCCAGTTTGCTTTTGCTTGGCGACACACTTTTAAGCCTTTTATTTCATTAGCTTTTAGTTTTGGAAAATTTACATTAAGGCAAACTCCGTTTGGTAATTTTTCTTTTAAAACGGATGAAATAATTTTTTCAATATATTCAGTAGTCCCACTAAAATCTGCTTCATGGTCAAAATCGCATAAACTAAATCCTATTGCCGATCTACCTTCTAATGAACCTTCAATGGCAGCACTCATAGTTCCCGAATAAATGACATTTATTGAACTATTACTCCCGTGGTTAATACCAGAAACCACTAAATCGGGTTTACGAGGTAATAGTTTATTTACAGCCATTTTTACACAATCTACAGGAGTGCCAGAGCAGCTGTATTCCATAACGGCGTTTTTATGGTAATGAGTTTTGTGTAAACGTATGGTAGCATTTATGGTAATGGCATGTCCCATTCCCGATTGGGGTTTATCTGGGGCTATTACATAAACATCGCCAAATTTTGAAGCTATGTTTGATAAATGTAATATTCCGCCAGCATTTACGCCATCGTCGTTTGTAACTAAAATTAAAGGTTTCTGTTGCATTTTGGTAAAGCTATATTTTTTTATGCTTTAAGACTTATTTTTTTAAGATTGTTACGAAAAACGCTTTGTTGAATTCTCCTATCGTTAAATTGAGCGTTTTTTTGTTAATTTTGCCACACTAACTAATTAATATAAACATGAAAAAAATCATTAATACACCTAATGCCCCTGCTCCAATAGGGCCATATAACCAAGCGGTGCAAGTAGGAGATTGCGTTTATGTATCTGGTACAATTGCTATGGATTTGGGTTCAAAGCAGTTGATAAAAGCCCCAATTAAGGAGGAAACAAAAATTGTAATGGATTATTTGGGCGAAGTGCTTAAAGCGGCTGGATTAACTTACGATAATATTGTAAAAACTACTATATTTTTATCTGACATGAATAATTTTGTTCATGTAAATGAAGTTTATAGCAGTTATTTTAAAACCGATTTCCCTGCTAGAGCTACCATTCAAGCAGATAGATTGCCTAAAGACGCTAATGTAGAAATTAGTGTAGAAGCAAAAGTGTTTTAGATTAAAGTGCTAATTTTGCACATTAACTGTAGAATTTTTATGGTGTATAACATTTTGGAGGCAAAAAAACGGTTAAAAAGTTTGGATATTAATTTTTTTTAATTAATTTTACTATAATTAACTTTTTAAATCATTTTTGTTATGAATATTTTTGTTAGCAACATTAGCTTTAAGGTGAGAGAGGATGCTCTTACTGAACTTTTTTCTCAGTTTGGAGAAGTGACTTCTGCACGTATAATTAAAGATAAAGAAACCCGTAGAAGTAAGGGTTTTGGATTTGTTGAAATGGCAAATGATGAGGATGCTCAAAAAGCTATAGATGCTTTAAACGGTTCTGAACATTATGAAAGAGCTATTGTAGTATCTCAAGCAAAAGGAAAACCCGAAAACGCTTAATTTTATTCTAAATATAGATTTTGAATCACACATTCTTTTGGAATGTGTGATTTTTTATTTTAAGGACTAAACAAAACGTTATAAACAGCTGTTTAAAATAAAAAAATATTATCACACTCATTTTCTTAAATTTGTGCACTTAAATCCTAAAAAATGACAACAGATACATTTGTTACCCGCCACAATGGTCCTCGTGAAAACGAAGTAAAAGAAATGCTTAAAAAAATTGGTGTTTCTAGTGTTGAAGAATTAATTAATCAAACAGTGCCAAAGGCAATTAGATTAAAAGAACCTTTAAAAGTAGGTGCTGCAATGAGTGAGTTTCAATACCACAAACATTTGCGTGCTTTGGGTAAGAAAAATAAAGTATTTCGTAGTTATATAGGTTTAGGTTACTATAATACTATTTTACCACCTGTTATTCAGCGTAATATTTTAGAAAATCCAGGTTGGTATACTGCTTACACACCTTATCAAGCAGAAATTGCTCAAGGTCGTTTAGAGGCAATTTTAAATTTCCAAACTATGGTTATGGATTTAACAGCTATGCCTTTAGCAAATGCTAGTTTGTTAGATGAGGCTACTGCAGCTGCAGAAGCTGTTTTTATGTTTCATAACAATCGTACACGCGAACAACAAAAAGATAACGCAAACAAATTATTTGTAAGTGAAACTTGTTTCCCGCAAGTGATTGATGTAATTAAAACACGCTCTAACCCAGTTGGAATTGAAGTAGTTATAGGAAATGTAAATACAACAAAATTAGATAATTCGTTTTTTGGTTCAATAATTCAGTATCCAGACATTAATGGTGAAGCTAATGATTATAAGGCATATATTGAGTCTTGTAAAGAATTAAGTATACAAGTTGCTGTTGGTTCAGATTTATTAGCTCTAGCCTTATTAACACCTCCAGGCGAATGGGGTGCTGATGTAGTTTACGGAAATTCTCAACGTTTTGGTGTTCCATTAGGATATGGTGGACCTCATGCCGCATTTTTCTGCTGTAAAGAAGATTACAAACGATTAATACCAGGTCGTTTAATTGGAGTAAGTATAGATGCAGAAGGAAACCCAGCATTACGTATGGCGCTTCAAACTCGTGAGCAACATATTAAACGTGATAAAGCAACATCAAACATTTGTACAGCTCAAGCCTTATTAGCTATTATGGCAAGTATGTATGCTGTATATCATGGGCAAAATGGAATTAAAGCCATTGCACAAGGTGTGCATAGTGGAACAAATGCCATTGCAAATGCTTTAAGTAAAGCTGGCGTGAATGTTATAACTAAATTATATTTTGACACTATAGTAGTTGAATGCGATGCTGCAAAAATTATTGCTGCTGCTGAAGCAAAAGAAATTAATTTTAGAAAAGTGGATGATAAGCACATTGCTATATCATTAGACCAAACAATAGAACTTGAAGATTTAAATGATATTTTATCTGTGTTTGGAGTTGCTGCCATTTCTGAAGAATCATGGAAATCAGGTATAATAGCAAGTTCAAAATTAAATCGTACGTCAGAATTTTTAACACACCCTGTGTTTAATACACATCATAGCGAAAGTAATATGATGCGTTATATTAAAACTTTAGAAAATAAGGATTTATCATTAGTTCATTCTATGATTTCTTTGGGTTCTTGTACCATGAAGTTAAATGCAGCCTCTGAATTAATACCATTAACTTGGCCAGAGTTTGCAAACATTCATCCATTTGTACCTTCAAACCAAGCGCTAGGATTTTTAGAGTTAATAAATGGTTTAGATAAAGATTTAAGTAATATTACTGGTTTTTCTAAAATGAGTTTCCAACCAAATTCTGGAGCTCAAGGAGAATATGCTGGTTTAATGGTTATTCGTCAGTATCACATTGCAAATGGTGGAGCAAATAGAACAGTAGCCTTAATTCCTTCATCTGCTCATGGAACAAATCCTGCAAGTGCGGCAATGGCAGGTATGACCATTGTTGTTACTAAATGCGACGAAAAAGGAAATGTTGATGTAGCAGATTTAAAAGCAAAAGCAGAACAATACAAAGA
>CALMMX010000230.1 GCA_937868545.1 uncultured Bacteroidota bacterium | reverse complement strand
TTAAAATGTATTTATCTAAAATTTTAACCATATTTCCTCTTTACATTTCAAAAATAAGGACAAAAAAGGATAATTAGTTAATTAATAAACGATTTTGGTAAAAATATAAATCCAAACAAATAATTTACTAATCATTCATTTGGATTTAAATTAAAATAATTTGAATTTGATTATTTCATATCGTTTAAAACGTTGCTTGCCTCAAATATATAATTGTCTTTAGCAACATTTTTCACCCATTTAGTTTCCTTATTAAATTTAGTAGTATCTGATTTCATTAAATCTTTATCTGACAACAATAAATCTGCAGAAAACCCTTTAATTTCAAGCTTTAAACCATCGTATTTTTTATTTTGTTCACGCATTTGTTTTTGCTCAGCTCTGTATTTTTCTAACTTAAGATTATATTTAGTATCATCTTTTTTAGCTTTTAACTCTTTTGCCTCTGCTTCAATTAACTTAAAAGCTGCACTTTGCTTAACGCGTTCTGAACTAGCTTTTTTAATTTTTTCGTAATTAATCATGCTAAACTCCTGATAAGTTGCTTTAGAAATTTCATCCCAAGGCATTGGATAATCCATATCTTTTTCACCTATTTCTAAAAATTCATAGGGGTCTGGAAGCGCTACATCAGGCGTTACACCTTTTAATTGTGTTGCACCACCATTTACTCTATAAAATTTTTGCATAGTTATTTTTACAGAACCTAACGGACGAAGGGAATCGAATTGAGGTAAAACATATTGATCCAAATCTAAAAATGATTGTACAGTTCCTTTACCAAAACTTTGAGTTCCAATAATAACCCCTCTTTTGTAATCTTGAATAGCAGCTGCTAAAATTTCTGAAGCAGATGCAGAGCCATGATTAACCATAACAGCTAATGGACCTTCCCACACAACTTTAGAACTACGATTTTCCATAATATTAGGCATTCCTGATTTGCCCTTTACTTGAACAACTGGACCTTTAGGTACAAATAATCCAGCCATTTCAACTACTTCTTGCAAAGAACCACCACCATTGTCTCTTAGGTCAATAACAATTCCTTCTACACCTTCTTTTTTCAATTTCTCAACTTCTTTTTTAATATCATCAGAACATTTATGTGCTCCATTACGAGTAAAATCAGCATAAAACATAGGTAAATAAATGTATCCAATTTTCTTTTTATTATTTAAAATAGCCGATTTAGCATAAGTTTCTTCCATTTCAATTACATCTCTAATTATTGGAATAACTTTAAAAGAAGCGTCTGGTTTTTTTACTGTTAATCTAACTTCAGTTCCTTTTTTTCCTTTAATTAATTCAATGGCATCATCCATATCCATATTAGTAATATCAATAGGTTCGTTTAAGCCTTGAGCAACTTTATGAATTTCGTCGCCAGCTTTTAATTCGCCTTGTTTAAATGAAGGAGATCCAACAATTATTTCTGACACTTTTAAAATCCCATCTTTTTGTTGCAAACGTGCTCCAATTCCTTCAAATTGCCCGCTCATACTTTGATCGAATTTCTTTTTGTCTTTTGGTGCAAAATATTCAGTATGTGGATCGTATAAACCAGTAATAGTATTTAAGTAAGCGCTATATCGGTCTTTAGAAGAAATTTTGTTTAAACGCTTAAACCAATCTTCGTTAGCCTTTAGTGTTTTGCGGCGTGCATCAACTTCTAAACTATCAAACGATTTTTCGGTAAATACAGTATCTTTTTTTGCTTTAGCTTTTTCTTGTCCTGTTAAGGCTTCATCTAAACGGCTTAGCACTTGGTATTTAAGCATTTTAACCCATTCATTTTTCAAATCAGCTTCTGTACTTGCAAAGTGTGTTTTATCACCATCCGTTTCGTATTCATCATCTTTTGTGAAATCTAATGGTTTTGATAAAATTTCTTTACTCCATAATTCCTTTTCTTTTATACGTTTTGTTATCAAACTATTGGATAGTTCATAAAATTCCAATGTTCCATTTTGGATTTCGTCGTCAATTTTTTGCTTGTATTTACTTAATTGCTCAACATCTTCTTTTAATAAAAACTTTTTATTAGTATCAATTCGTTTCAAATATAAATTAAATGCTTTTTCACTAAAATCATCATTTACTTTTAATGGGCTATAATGCGCTTGATCTAGCGCAGACATAAGCATTTCCAATAATAAATGGTTTTTACCAAATTGGTAAACAGTAAAAGAACTTAAACTTACTACAAGAAGTAATAAAAGAGGCTTAAATATTTTTTTATGAGTCATATACAAATTTATTGATATTATTAGTTTTAGTATTATCAGTTATAACGGAAAATGTCCGTTAGTAACAATAATTATTGTTTAAAGTTTGTTAATAGTTGGCAATTCAAAAACACTATTTTTATTTTTTATAAATTTAATACATTTTTTGTGCCATGATAGATTTTACACGTTCGCAATTAACACATTTTGTGATACACTTTGTTGGAAATAAAGGTTTAGGAGAAGATTTATCTCTGAGCGAAAAACACATAGAAATATCTGACGATTTTTTGAAGGATACAGTAATGAGGTATTTAACTTCGCCATTTAAAACAGATATTTATTATCAGTTTAAATCCAAAAATGAAATGCATTATCATGACGTAAAAAGCTACGTTCAAGATATTTTTTCATCACCAAATAAATTCATTGAATGCAGCAAAAAAATTGCTGAACATCTCCATTATCAATCTATGCACCCAAAAATTAAAGGTGGTGAATTTTATGTTTGTTATTTTAAAGATGCCATGGTTGATGGAGAATTGTGTGATGCTGTTGGATTATTTAAAACTGAGAATAAAGACACATACCTAAAGGTTTTTCAGCACTTAGATAATTTTGATGTTGAGTGTGATAACGGTATTAATATTAATAAATTAGATAAAGGTTGTATAATATTTAATACTAATAAAGAAGATGGTTATAAAATAAGCATAGTAGACACTAATAATAAAATAGCTGATTGTGCATTTTATTGGGTGGAAGACTTTTTAAATACTAAAATGAAAGAAAACGCTTATTTTCATACTTCAAATTTTATTGATACGTGTAAAGGATTTTGTGAAGAAGTTCTTACTGAAAATAATAATGTAAGCAAACAAGATCAAATGATGATGCTAAATAAAAGCACAAGTTTTTTTAAGGAAAAAGATAATTTTAATTTAAAAGAATTTGAATCAGAAGTTTTAGTTCAGCCAGAAATTAAAGAAGCATTTGTTGATTATAGAAAAACATTTAATGAAAAAATGGATTTAACAGCTATTGATGATTTTGAAATATCGCCAACAGCTGTAAAGAAAAACCAAAAATTCATGAAAAGTGTAGTGAAATTGGACAAAAATTTCCATATTTACGTTCATGGAAGACATGATTATGTTGAAAAAGGCTATGATGAAGAGAAAAGTTTGAAATTTTATAAATTATACTATACAAACGAGGATTTTGGTAATTAGTCGATTATTTTTAACATTTTAATAATAGTTAATATCTTTTATTTATCATTTTCTACTTATATTTGTCTGAATAAACTAACCAATTTTTGAAAACAAGATTAAACATATATTTTACATTTTTACTTTTATCATATTCTACAGCTATTTATAGCCAGATAAATCGTGCAAATGATTGGAAAAGATATAGAAAAGAAATAATTCTTCAAGTTGGTGCAGCACAATTTTTAGGTGATTTAGGTGGGCAAAACAAAATTGGAACAGACTATAGTCCAGTGGATTTAGAGTTTTCTTTAACGAAACCCGCTATAAGTATAGCCTATAGGTATAAATTTTTCAAAAATTTTAATATTCATAATAGTTTCAACTATTTATTAGTAGCTGGTGATGATAAATTAACTACAGAACCATTTCGTAATAATAGAAATTTAAACTTTAAATCAAATATTTTTGAATTAGCAACACGTTTAGAGCTTTCATTTTTCTCTAAAAAATCAGGTCATAGATACGGAATAGCAAAAACTTTGGGTAGAAGAAGTAAAACCTATAGTTATGAAATTATCGGATTTGTTGGGGTTGGAGCGTTTTATTATAACCCAAAAGGAAAAAACCCTGTTAATGGAGCGTGGATGCCTTTACGCCCCTTGCATACAGAAGGGCAAGGTTTACCTGGTGGTCCTAAACAATATAGTAAATTCTCAATATCAATACCAATGGGAGTTGCTTATAGATTAACATTACAAAAGAAATGGAGTTTAGGATTTGAAATAAACTATCGTAAAACTTTTACAGATTATATTGATGACGTTAGCACAGTATATTATGATAAATTTGAACTACAACAAGCTTATGGTTCAAATTCCGTAATAATGTCTGACCCAAGTAAAGGAGTAATACCAGGCGCAACATCGCCAGACGGTTTAGGTAATTCTGCTCAAAGAGGGGATTTACAAAAAGATTCATATATGGGAGTTCAAATTACAGTTGGCTACTTCCTAGCTCCTAAAAAATCTAGAGCTCGTTTACGTTCTAAATTCTAAAAATTACATTTTTAATCTTTTAATAATTATTTTCACAAAAATAATTAATGGTCATTATTAAATTCAAAGATAATGTAACTTTACAGCACAAAATACATTATGCTTAAAACACATTTTATGAAACGTATATATATATTTATTTTATTTTTAGTTAATACTTTTTTTATTGTAGCGCAAACTAATACTGATGCTAATGGGAAAAAGCAAGGGTACTGGAAAAAAGTAGACCCCACATCAAAAAAAATAATTTACGAAGGATTGTTTAAAGACGATAAGCCTCAAGGATTATTTAAATATTACTACCCAAATGATAGTATTAAAGCAAAAATGTTATTTGTTCAAAATGGTAAAATTGGTTACTCTACAATGTATCACCCAACAGGAAAAAAAATGGCTTATGGGAAATACATTAATGAAGTGAAAGATTCAGTATGGACATATTATGACGAAAATGGAATTTTAATTTCAAAAGAAACATTTGTTTTAGGTAAAAAGAATGGGGTTGTATATACCTACTTTCAAGATGGGATTGTAAGTGAGGAACACACTTATAAATTAGATGTTATGCACGGCCCATTTAAACAATACTATAATAAAACAACTTTAAAAGCAGAGGGTAATTACATTAATGGTCAATTAGATGGCAAGAATGCTTATTATTACCCAAATAACGTAGCCGCAGCATTTGGGTATTATAAAAATGGTGTAAAAAATGGACCTTGGGTTTATAAGGAAAAAGATGGTAAAATAAAAGAGAAGGAATTATACACTTTAGGAAAACTAGCAAATAAAAAGGAAACAGACGATTTTTTCAATAAAAATAAAGTTAAAGAGGAAACTCCAAAAACAGAAGAAAAAAAAGGTAAAACCAATTCAAAACCAAACACTAATAAACCTAAAGGCAACAAATAAATAGGATGAGTAAACACGGAAAAGTATTAGTGGCAATGAGTGGTGGAATTGATAGCTCAGTTGCTGCTATGATGTTGCATGAACAAGGTTATGAAGTAATTGGTATTACTATGAAAACTTGGGACTATGAGTCGTCAGGTAGTAGTAAAAAAGAAACGGGTTGTTGTAGTTTAGATAGTATAAATGATGCACGCTCAATGGCTGTAACATTTGGTTTTCCGCATTACATATTAGATATACGTGGCGAATTTGGAGATCAAATTATAAATAATTTTGTTGAAGAATACCTTGCAGGGCGAACTCCTAACCCATGTGTATTATGCAATACACATATAAAATGGGAAGCATTATTAAAACGTGCAAATATGCTTGATTGTGAATTTATTGCAACAGGACATTATGCTCAATTAAGAGAAGAAAATAATAGAAAAATTATTTTTAAAGGTATAGATCATAGTAAAGACCAAACTTATGTATTGTGGGGATTAGATCAGGAAAGTTTAAAACGAACCATGTATCCATTAGGTGGTTTTAAAAAAACTGAAATAAAGCAAATGGCTAAAGATGCTGGATTTATTGACCTTGCAAACAAAAGTGAAAGCTATGATATTTGTTTTGTACCTGACAATGATTACAGAGCATTTTTAAAACACAGGTTACCAAATTTAGAAGCAAAAGTTGAAGGTGGTGATTATTTATATAAAGGAAAAAAAATTGGCACACATAGAGGCTATCCATTTTATACAATAGGGCAAAGAAAAGGTCTTGATATTGCTATGGGCGAACCAGTATTTGTAAAAGAAATAATACCAGAAACTAATACAGTAATACTTGGTGACTTGGAAGATTTAAAAGAACAGGAAATTAATGTTAGAGATTTTAATTTAATTAAATACTCATCGTTACCTGAAGATTTTGTAGCACTTACAAAAATAAGATACAAAGATGCGGGTAGATTAAGTACCATAAATACAATTGATAATAAATTAAATATTGTTTTTCATGAATCGGCCACTGGTATCGCACCAGGACAAAGTGCAGTAATCTATGAAGGTGATGATTTAATTGGAGGTGGGTTTATTGATAGAAAGCCGTTAATTAATTTGCAATAATTTGTTCCAAATTTATTTACAATTTATACAGTTTTAATATAAACGTTTTCAATAAAATTAAAATCTTTATAAGAAGGTAAGTTGTAGTTTGCTACTAAAGAAGTTAGGTTATATTTAGCAATAGTTACAATTGGAAACTCTCCTTGAAAAAGAGTTGTTCCACGCGTTTTAGGTTTTAAAATAAACACTTCTTTTGGGTGTGTATCATCTTCGTAAAATTCTATTAAATAAGAAACCACATCATTTTTTAAGAAATATTTTTTAAGCAATCTACCCTTTCTTTTATTTTGAATTGATGATTTATTAGGATTAACAGGAACAAACACTAAATCTTTTCCCATGTATTTAAATAAGCGAAACTCCTTTTCGTTTTCTCCACGAACTTTTAAAGGTAATACACCAAATAAATTGATATCCTCATCATTATTTTTTGTGTAATAAATAGGAAATTGTGGTTTAATAATAAAATACTTTCTCTTACTTATTTTTAATCGACTTACTCTGAGTGCTACAATTATCAATAAAATACCTTCCTTAAAAATATTTTTAAATAAATCTAAAATAGCAATGTCTAACTTTTTATGATACCATACATAAAAAAACTCTATTAATAATAATCCAATATACCAGCCCAATATTGTAAAATATAATTTTGAAGTACTTATGAGTTTTTCATAATTAAAAAAAGGAGAAAAATTGATGCAATTATTTATCATTTGAATCCAAAAATTAATCCCAATTAAATACACTATAGAAGCTAAAAAAGGAGTTAGATTACCAATAAACTCTTGTGTAAGAAAAAAATCAAATAAGCCATGAGAAATAATGGCAATACTTATTCCACTAATAGAATTAAGTATTACATTTCCTTTGTTAAAAATTTTGAATCGAAAGATACCATAAACACAAATGCTTGTATTAATAATGTGTGTTAATGTAGAAATTAAGGTTCTACCAGTTATAATTTCAGAACCGTAATTATGATAGTATATGAAGTTTTCTTTTACAGAAAAACCTAATGCAACAATTCCTCCAAAAATTAAATAATCTATTGGTTCATTTAATCTTTTTCTGATTACTAAAAAAACTAAAAGCACGCCAAATAATTTGGATATTTCTTCAGTAAATCCAATGCCTGCAATTGCATACCACAAATCAGTTAAAAAGTATCCGTTAAAATCCCAAGCATAGCTTGCATGTAATTTATATGCCCATAAAGCCAAATTAGGAGTTAAGAATCCAATAACTAAGGCGAATATGATATCAATAAGTCTTTCGCGTTCTAATACATCTATTTTAATAAAATACTTAAGCCATAGCATGGCACCACAAATAGCTCCTATAATAGGAAAAAACATAAATATGGTTTCTTTATTAAACATTAAAATACTTTTATTAAAAAAAAATCCCTCCACAATTAAGTAGAGGGATTATTAAATCTTAACTAATATATTAGCTAGTAATGCTGATTTTTTTATCTAATTCTTCGATATAAGCTTTGAAGCGTTTATCAGTATCCATTAAATTATTTACTGTACGGCAAGCGTGTAATACTGTAGCGTGATCTTTTCCACCACAGTGCATACCGATAGTAGCAAGAGATGATTTAGTCATACACTTAGCAAAATACATTGCAATTTGACGAGCTTGTACTACTTCGCGTTTACGAGTTTTAGATTTCATTAAATCAATATTTAAATCAAAATAATCGCAAACCACTTTTTGTATATAATCGATAGAAACTTCGCGAGCAGTAGATTTAACAAATTTGTCAATCATTTGCTTAGCTAAATCTAAAGTAATAACTTTTTTATTTAAGCTAGATTGTGCTAATAATGAAATTAAAGCACCTTCTAATTCACGAACGTTTGAAGTAATACTGTATGCTAAATATTCACAAACTTCTTTAGGTAATTGAATTCCTTCGTTATAAACTTTCTTCTCTAAAATAGCGATACGAGTTTCTAAACCTGGAGTTTGTAAATCTGCACTTAATCCCCATTTGAAACGAGATAATAAACGCTGTTCAATACCTTGCATTTCAACTGGTGCTCTATCAGCAGTTAAAATAATTTGTTTACCTAATTGGTGTAAGTGATTAAATATGTGGAAAAACACATCTTGCGTTTTTTCTTTTCCGGCTAAGTATTGAATATCATCAATAATCAAAGTATCAATCATTTGATAAAAATGAACGAAATCGTTTTGATTATTATTTTTAATTGAATCAATAAATTGAGAAATAAATTTTTCTGATTGAACGTATAAAACAGTTTTGTTAGGAAAATTCTTTTTAATATCAATACCAATAGCTTGTGCTAAGTGAGTTTTACCTAAACCAACACCACCATATAATAATAATGGGTTAAAAGCTGTACCACCTGGTTTTTGAGAAACTGCGTAACCCGCAGAACGAGCTAAACGGTTACAATCACCTTCAACAAAATTATCGAAACTATAGTTTGGATTTAACTGAGATTCTACAGAAACTTTTTTAAGACCTGGTATAATAAATGGATTACGTATTGAACCACCATCTATTGGCATAGAAACTGGATTGTTACGCAAATTTGTGTTAATATTTGGTACTTTAAGCATTACAGCTTTTTCTGATTTACCAGTACCGTTATCCATTACAATGCTGTATTCTATTCTTCCTTCAGCACCTAATTCTTTACGAATTACTTTTTTAATAATTGTGATGTAGTGTTCTTCTAACCATTCATAAAAAAATTGAGATGGTACTTGGATATTTAAAACATTGTCTTGGATTTTAATTGCTTTAATTGGTTCGAACCAAGTAGCAAAGTTTTGAGGGCTTACATTATCTTGAATTACCTTTAGGCAATTCTTCCACACAGTTTCAGCAGTTTTTTCCTTCATAAAATAAATAAGTTATTAAAAATATATTGTTTAGTGTTATTAACAAGTTCGAGTTTGTAAATATATAGTGATTATTCATTTTTGCAAGGAAAAAAACAAAAAAAAATTTCACTTTATTTTCATTTTACGCTTGTTTTTTCAAATTTTTCTATTACCTGAATTATGTGAAATTTTTTTATTATTTTGAGAAAAATACACATCCAATTTTCCAAGCCAAATACCTGCCCACCCAACTTGTGTTACATACACCTCTTTACCCACTCTATTAGGCACTTTAATTGGATGTTCGAGAAAAGTATGAGAATGTCCACCAATAATTAAATCAATATTTTCGGTTTGAGGAGCCATACTCATATCACTTATTTTTTTATCATCTTTAAAACCCAAATGTGAAAGTGCAATAACATAATCGCAACCCAAATCCAATTTTAATAATTTTGCAGTTGCATTTGCAATTGGAAGTGGATTTTGATAAACCGTGTCTTTATACATTTTTTTATCAACCAAACCTTCCAATTCAACTCCATAACCCAAAACACCAATTTTAATCCCCTGTTTTTCGAAAATTTTATATGGCACAATTTTATTATTTAAACTTGTGTTAGAAAAATCATAATTACAATTAATAAACGAAAACGTAGCATGAGGCATTTGTTTAGTAATATTATCAATACCTAAATCAAAATCATGGTTTCCAATTGTTGTAGCATCATATTTCATGAGGCTCATTAATTTATACTCTAATTCGCCCTGATATAAATTAAAATAGGGAGTTCCCTGAAAAATATCACCAGCATCTAACAATAACACATTATCAGACTCTTTTCTAATAGATTCAACAACTGCCGAACGACGAGCAAAACCACCTTTATCAGCGTATTTTGGGTCATTACTTGGGAAAGGTTCAATACGACTATGAATATCGTTAGTGTACAAAATAGTTAATTTAACTAAATCTTTTTTCACCAAAATTTCTTTTGAAAGTGCTGGGAATCCAGCAAGTACAGCAGTTGTACCAGCAAAATATTTTAAAAAATCGCGTCTATTTTGATATTTGAATTCTGCCATCTAATTGTGGTTTAATTGTTTTACCTAATTTTGTAATATCTTCGCAATAGTTAATAATTACATTGCGCAATAGCACATTCATGATTTTTCTTTCTTTAGCATTCTTAAAAAAATTATAGCTATCGCCTCCATTTGCTAAATAATCTGAAGTAACCACCCAGTAATCCTTATTTTCATCAAATGCTTTTCCGTTAACTGTAATATCAGTAGGAGTAGTTCCTTTCATTACTAATCGCATCCCACCAACTGGAATCCCACCTTTTTCAACAATTTTAAAACACATGTCTTTAAATTGAGCGCCACTTAATTTCAATAATACAACTTCGTTATCAAATGGCATTAATTCAAAAATATTACCAACAGTAATATCTCCTTTTGGCAAAGAGTTTCTTAAACCACCTTTATTAAAAACTGCAACATCAAGCATAGCAGAATCTTTACCTAATATTTTTTTTGTTTCGTAGATAACCGCATCACAAAAAAAGTTCCCTAAAGTACTTTCTACATCTGCCTTTACAAGTACATCATCACTTTTAGCTAATACTAAAAACATTTGTTCATCATGCACTTTTTTATAAGGAGAAATGGTTTTAAATATGGAACTATCAACCTCTCTATTATTAACAATATAATGAGATTCGGTAAATTTTGAAACAGTAGTTTTTTTACTACAAGAAACAAAACTTATAAGTGATGAAAAATAAATTAAAAAATATACAATTTTCATAAAAGAGTAACCTAAATTAGATGTTTTAAATATATAACAATTTTTGTATGATTAAAACAGAAACAACGTTAAGAGTACGTTATGGAGAAACTGACCAAATGGGGTTTGTTTATTATGGAAATTACGCACAATATTACGAAGTTGGAAGGGTTGAGGCGATGCGTAGCCTTGGTTTTAGTTATAAAGAAATGGAAGAAAGTGGCGTTTTGATGCCTGTTATTAATTTAACAATCAATTACAAAAAACCAGCATTGTATGATGATGAAGTGAGAATTGTAACAATGGTAAAAGAAATGCCAAGTGTAAGAATTACATTCGAATACGAATGTTACAATCAAAAAAATGAGTTATTAAATACTGGTTCTGTAACCTTAGTTTTTATTGATAAGCAAAAAAATAGACCTTCTGCCCCACCCGATTGGTTTATGAAAGGATTTTTAGAAAAATTTAAATCGTAAAAAACGAAATGTGGAATAATAAATTACTTAATTCTTCACTAAAAACGAATTTCGCAACCAGGCAATAAGGCTTTTAATTCATCAATGTATTCCTTTGAAAAGCCATTTCCTCTAACATCTAATAAAGTGAGGTTTTCAAGTTGAGAGATTGAATCTGGCAATTTTTGTAAATGGTTATTTTTTAAAGACAATAACCTTAATTTATATGCTTTATAAATTTCGAATGGAATAGTTTGTAAATGGTTATTATCTAATACCAAAACTTCCAAATTTTGTAATCTTTCGAAATGCTTAGTTATATAAAAAATGTTTGTATTTGATAAGCTCAAAAAATTAAGGCTAGTAATTTTAAACAATTCTTTAGGGAAACTATCTAACACACAATTTTCTATAGTTACATCTTTCAAAAATTTCAAATACCTTAGTGTTGTAGGTAACTTTAATGTATCATTTGTTGAAGATATTTTAAGCGTTTTTAATTTATTTAAATAGGCAATATCAGAAGGAATACTATCGAATTTAGCACCAAAAAATTCTAAATAATTTAAGTTTTGGAGTTTTTTTATTTCATTTGGAAGAATACCAAATTCATTATTATAACTAGCAAAATAAAGTAAATTATTCATTTCGAAAAAGCCATTTGGAAATGTTTTTATTTCATTACCACTTAATTTTAAAGCTTGTAAATCTTTTAGTTTTCCAATTTTGGCATACAATTTAGGATCAAGCTTTTGATAACTTAAATCCATTTTATAAACATTATTTGTTACATCTAATGCTAATTTTAAATCAGTATATACCTTAGAACCAAATGGACCATATTTTTCGAATTCATTTTGCTGTGAATAGCAAATAGAATTAATAAAAAGAAATATGATGGCTATATTTTTCATTGTATACTAACGAATATACAAACATTTTCTGTATTGAAAAATCATAAATAATAAAAATTTATTACTCATCTTTAAACTGCTATTACATTACCTTTACAAAAAACTTAATTATGAATCATTTGCACCAATACATAAACATTTTAAAAAAATCATTTAATGAAAACACTTTTGTAAAACTATCTTTATCTAATTACAAAGGGCAAATACCAGATTTAAAAAATTGTTATGTAAAACGCATACAAATAAAACAAGAGGAAAAGCTAAGCGTAACATATAGGTACAAAACAAAAGATATAGTAAAAAATTACTCACATCAAGATGGAATAGCAGTAATTGAGGATTTTTTAACTCAAGAAGAATTTAGAAATTCTACAATTTTCACAATTATAAATGATACTTTGTTTGAAATAAACAACACATCAAAAACAACATTAAAAACCATTAAGCCTACATATACAGAAATACCTTCATTAGAACATAATCATCAAAAAAACAGAATTATAACTGCTAATAATAAAACCTATTTACACCTATTAAACATAACTGATGTAAATGGCAATGTTCACAAAAACACACAAGACAAATACAAACAAATAAACAGATATATTGAATTATTAAGTCCATTAATAACACAACTACCTAAACATAAGCAATTACATGTGGCAGATATGGGCTCAGGCAAAGGCTATTTAACTTTTGCGCTTTACGATTACTTAAGTACCGTATTAAATTTAAATGCACATATAACTGGTGTTGAATACAGAAAAGATTTGGTAGACTTATGTAATGACATTGCGAAAAAATCGAAATTTGAACATTTAAAATTTAAAGAAGGAACAATAGAATCTTATAATAACGATGTAATAAATATTTTAATTGCTTTGCACGCATGTGATACAGCAACGGATGATGCTATTTATAAAGGAATTACAGCTAATGCTGATTTAATAGTAGTAGCACCTTGTTGCCACAAACAAATACGTAGAGAAATTGAAAAACATAAAACAAAAAATGAATTGGATTTTTTATTAAAGCATGGTATATTTTTGGAACGCCAGTCTGAGATGGTTACTGATGGTTTACGTTCCTTAATTCTTGAATATTTTGACTATTCAACAAAAGTATTTGAATTTATATCAGACGCACACACACCAAAAAATGTAATGATAGTGGCTGAGAAAAAGCAGAAAACGGAAAATCAAAAAACAGAAATTCTAAATAAAATAAAAGAAACAAAAAAATACTTTGGAATTGAATTTCATCAATTAGAAAAATTAATGAAAATGTAAAAAATAACTAATGATGCATATTGAAGGTTAGAACCTTCTAAATAAAAATCACGAGCGAAGACGCTCGCGATTGTAAATTTATTTAAACCGAAAGTATATCAAGTATAGTTAGCATTTCAGGATTTAATTCATCAATATGTTTAATAGCATTTTGAAAAGGAGTGTAACACACTTGTTTATTTACAATACCAATCATTTCATTGGTGTGATTATTTTGCAAAGCTTTAACAGCATAATAGCCCATTAAACTAGCATTTACTCTTTCCATACAAGTTGGATTTCCTCCACGTTGTATATGTCCCAAAATAGAAATACGAATATCAAACTCTGGCCATTCTTTCTTTAACAGGTTACCAATTCCAATAGCTCCGCCATTTTCATCACCTTCAGCTACAATTATAATTCTACTCTTTTTTGTAAGGCGCCATGTTTTTTTCTTTTCTAATAATTTCTCCAAATCGCCATCTCTTTCAGGAATTAAAATAGCTTCAGCACCACAGGCAATTGCAGAACGTAATGCAATTAAACCTGCATCGCGCCCCATAACCTCAACAACAAAAATACGATCATGACTTTCGGCCGTATCTCTAATTTTATCTACTGCTTCTACAACCGTATTAATAGCAGTATCATAACCAATTGTAAAATCAGTTCCAATTAAATCATTATCAATTGTGCCCGGACAACCAATAGTTTTTATAGAATGTAATTTACTTAATTCATAAGCGCCTCTAAAACTTCCATCACCACCAATTACTACAAAGCCATCTAATTGGTGTTTTTGAAGTGTACTAACAGCTTGTTGCATACCTTCGGCTGTCATAAAACGCTTGCTACGCGCCGTTTTTAAAATTGTACCACCTCTATGAATAATATTAGAAACCTTATCAGTTGAAAGCTCAACAAAGTCATTATCTATAACTCCTTCATAACCTCGATAAAAACCAACTACTTCAATGTTTTCTACAAAAGCTGTTCTAACAACTGCTCTTATGCAGGCATTCATTCCTGGTGCATCTCCACCTGATGTTATAAGTCCTATTTTTTTCATATCAAAATGAGTTTTGTTTATACGAAGATACAAATCGAAATAAACTTTATGAAGTTAAACTACAACTTATTCAATTATAAAATCTATGAATAATTATATTTAATTAGTCAATTTAATTGCTGTAATCAGAATTCAAATTCCAACCTTTGTCAATTAAATAGGCTTTACATATACTACAAAAGCCTGTTTCATCTTTAGTTGGATTACCTCCCTCAGCATCTCTCATATAACACATCTTATTACTACAATGTTGTAAGCCTGAAGTATGACCTAATTCGTGTAAACAAAATTTAAAAAATTGAGTATCCTTATTTTCTTTAGAAAGCCTATAGGTAGATACTACACATGAATTTCCTGGCGTCCAGCCCAATCCCATAATTCCATAGTCCGGAATTTTTCCTTTTGTAAAACTTATATCTTTCGATGTAAGTCCAATAGTAATATGATTTTCTGGAGTTATATTTTTTAAATAACGGATAATGGTATCTGCACGATAACGATTTCTAGGTAAATAATATGCATGTTTAGGTAATTGTATTGATTTAAGCAATTTGATATTAGGATAAACATTCTTTAATGAATTGTAAACTGAATCAACCACGATTTTTGAAATATCTGAAAATGGCAAAATATCAATAGTAACAACACTAGAATTATTTCTTTTATTCTCAGAAATACTACAAGAAACTAAATGCAAAACAATTGATATGATTAATATTTTTTTAAACAAACTATTTTATAAAAACAACATTAATGTACATCAATTCAACAATTCCTTTAAAGCTTCTAATTTATAATGTGTGTCTAGTGAATAAGGAAGTGTAGCTCTTTCATTAATAAATTGATAAAGCTTATTTGCTTTTATAAAGCTAGAATTGTCAGCATTATCTCTATTTAAATTCAAATCATTTAATCCTTTTTCATACAATAAATCGGCAAGCATTTTTAATTGCTCATCAGATATTTTTTTACTGTCTGTTAAATAGTCTATGAAAGTAATATTGTCTAGCTCCTCAATTTCCATTAAGGTAAGTCCAGTATATTTTAAAGTACCTTCACTTAACAAATCACTTACTTCGCTTGGCGTCCCTTCGTTTTTAAGCCTTAATAATAGTGCTAAGAATTTACTAAACTCTTCAAACTGACGCATCAATAAATCTTTTCTATACATGGCTTTTTATTTCCTCCAAAACCTTTACTACTTGTGGAATTACAGCATCAGTATTACTATTTGTTATAACAAAGTGAGCTAATGGTAATTTTTGTTGATCTGTCCACTGTGCATTCATCCGTTTTTCAACTTCTGCTCTTGTAGTGCTATTACGTTTTACAACTCTTTCAATCTTTTGCTCTATTGGTGCAGTAACCAATATAATAGGTTCAAAATTCTTGTACAATCCTGTTTCAAAAATAAGAGCACTTTCTTTAATTATAATTGTTTCGGGTAATTGTTGATTAACAAAATTCTCAAAATCCAATTTAATTGCAGGGTGAATAATGGAATTTAATTTTTCTAATAATGCTTTGTTTTCAAACACCTTTCCTGAAATAAATTCCCTATTTAATTGTCCATTCTGTAAATAGGCTTCTGCACCAAACAGTTCAATTACTTTATGCTTTATTTCTAAATCAAAATAAAGCTCTTTTGCTTTTTCATCAGAATTGTATAACACACAACCCATAGTTTCGAAAACCTTAGCCACTGTTGTTTTGCCACTGCCAATACCTCCTGTAATTGCTACAATCATTATTTAAAAATTAAATACGAAATATTTGAAGGTTCTATACTTACAATTTTTACTTCAGATGGTTTTCTTATTAATTCCACCTTTAATGTTTTTTGATGTTCTTTTACTTGATTATAATTTACCGTTGCTTTAAAAGAATTAGCAGTAATATTATCATAATCTTTCATTGATACTAAATACTTTATAGTAACAACATTTGGAAGAAGCTTAATAGTTTCATTAGTTGTTTTATTAATAAATTCTACTGGTAGTTTTAAAGTAGTTTCTGTTAATCTATCTACATTAAAATTCACTTGCACTTCTTTTACATTGTAATGTATGTTTCCATCAGGTTTTTGCAACACTATTGAAGAACTGTAATTTTTACACACTTCTTTTAATGTAATAGATGTTGTATAGATAGTATCTAATTTTGAAATCGCTATACTATCTCCACTTACAGAAACATAGGCAGGATTTATAGTAGGCTTAGAGGTCAAAGTAAAACCTGGCTTCATTTCGGCGCGTAAATTTAATTTCACTGGTATCAAGCGTGCAGAAGCATTATTACCAGTAAAAAATAATGTATCAGGACGAATTTTTAGAATTTCAACATTAAAGTTTATGGAGTTTCTTAAATTAAAATTACCATTACTTATTGAATATGCTTGAGATTTAGCATTTGTTTTTAAAGAATTAAAATCTATTTGAATCTCTGAATTGTTCTTATTAAAAATTATAAATAATAATTTTAGTCCGCTTGTTTTTATTTCAATATCAAGCTTTTCTGGCAAATCACCAACAATAAGTTTATTGTTAGGAAGGTTGCTAAATTTTACTGGAATATGTAATGTGTATTTATAATTTACATTAAGTGCATGCACCACCCATAAGAGTGATGCAATGCACAAGCAAATAATAAATGTAAAAACCTTTTTTGAAAAAAGTTTACGTTTAACTTGAGTTATGGCATTTGAAGATGCCATTAAATTATGCTGTTTGGTTTAAAGTTGAAGTAGCATCTTGAGAAATGGCATTTTTAGAAATTTTCATTTTAGTACCATCTTCTACAGCCATAATAATTGTCCCATCTTCATTCATTTTTTGAATAGTACCGTAAATACCACCAATAGTAAGTATTTTATCACCAACTTTCAATGCCTCAATGTATTTTTTTGTTTCTTTTGCTTTTTTCATTTGAGGACGAATCATAAAGAAATAAAATACTACTACAATTAATACCAAAGGTACAATTTGCATAATTGGATTTTGATTTGCGCCACCGCCTGCCATTAAAATTACTAAGTTGTTCATGTTGTTTTTTTATTTGTGTGTTTGTGTTTTATTTTAAAATATAAATTAGTGCGCCGTTGGTAAATCTGCACTAGGATTAGCGCTAACAGGCACTACTATATCCGCCTTAATATAGATTATTTTTGTACTTGGTTCGCAATTTGTAACCATTGATATTGATTTTTCAACCATACCTGATTTTCCTTCGCTGCTAAATACAACATTAATACTTGCTTCTTCACCAGGTAAAATTGGTTTTTTAGGGTATTCAGGAACCGTGCATCCACAGCTACCACTGGCCGAAGAAATTATTAAACTTGTTCCGCCTGTGTTTTTAAATTTAAAGCTATAAGAAACTTTTTCGCCTTGAGTTATTCTACCAAAATCATGTGTTTCTTCTTCAAATTTAATATCAGGTAAACTTGCATTTGATTTCCCGTCGGCAGAATTAGTATTTTGCACATCGTTTGTAGAAACTTCTTTAGAACCATTTTGTCCACAAGATAATGCGAAAATTAAACTTGATGCGATAATGATGTTATTTACTAGTTTCATTGTAAAATTGATTAATTATTGTGATTAATAATATTGAACTAATTACCTTCCATTAAACCCCTACCCGTCTTTTGAATTTTATTATCTCGTTTTAAATCAAAAATAATTTTGTCTAAAATACCATTAATAAATGTTTTACTATTAGGCGTGCTATAATCTTTTGATATATCAATATACTCGTTTAACGATACTTTTACAGGCACATTACTAACATGTAAAAACTCTGTAATAGCCATTTTCATTAATAAAATATCCATAGATGCAATACGATCCAACTCCCAGTTTTTTGTTTTTTCGTCAATCATCTTTTCGTAGTCTTTTTCACCATCTATGGTTTTTAAAAACAAAGTAGAAATAAAACGTTTATCATCTTCTGCATCTTTGTATAAAGAAGTTAATTTAAAATCTCCAGTAAAGTTTTCAAATGTTCGTGCAACCATCGAAAACGCTCCAAAGGTATCATCAGCCCAATGAATATTTTTTTCTTCAAATAAATGATTTAATAAATCATGGTTATACAAAAACTCTGTAGCTACTGCAATTAAAAATTGCTTATCTTCTTTAGCCGAAGGTTTGTCAGAAGCCATGTAAGACTTATACAAATCAGTTGCACGTAACTCTAAAAATAATTTTCTTACTAAATCAAAATCGTTTTGCCAAGAAATCTTTCTGTTCAATACTTCTTTTTTTAACTCACTATTAGCTGCTAACGAAACTAAAATAGGGTTTTCTAAAAAACGAGTATTTGGTTCTAAATCTTCTTTGGTTGGTAAGCGTTTGTTTTTATTTTCTTCGTTTACTAAGTGCGCCACATGGTGTATATCACCAAATAACACTAAAACATAAATCTATAAATCGTAAATTTTATCTAAACTTTTAAATAATTCTTTTTCATAAAATACAATATC
>CALMMX010000229.1 GCA_937868545.1 uncultured Bacteroidota bacterium | reverse complement strand
ACTAAAACTACAATATCTGGACAAACTCCCGAAACTAAAATCTATATTAGATATTACGCCATTAATAAAACTGGTAAAACCAGTTATAGCGTTGTAAAAAATATAATTGTGTTGTAGTTATAATCATTCTATTTAATAAAAAGCTGTCTCAATGGAGGTAGCTTTTTTTATTTACACTAAACCAATATCACATGTTTTAACGTTTTATTATAAAACAAAATTATATAACATGTAGTTCAGATAATTAAAAAAATTAAATTTTAATTCCAATCACTAAAACATCATCTGTTTGTTCTAAATCACCTTTCCATTGCAAAAAAGTAGTATTTAATAGAGATTGGAATTCTTCAGGAGAATTAGATATAGAGTTTAAGAATAATTCCTGCATTTGTTTATACATAAACTTTTTTCCTTTTGGTCCACCAAATTGATCTGCAAAACCATCAGTAAATAAAAACACATAATCACCCATTTGTAAATCTACCTTGTGAGTTACAAATGTGCTTGAATTTTCAGATTTCCCTATAGGTTGCTTATGTGCAGTAATTTCATTGAGTTTATTATTTGAAAAATAATGCAATGGGTTATTAGCTCCACTCCAATAAAATTCTTTTGTTTTTTTATTTAAACCTAATAAGGAAATATCCATGCCGTCATATACATCAGTATCATTGTTCGAAAAAGTCTCTAATACAATATCACGTGTTTTATCTAATATTTGACCAGTTAAACTATTTCCAAATTCCTTAACACTTCTATTTAATGCATTATTACAAACAACAGAAACTAATGCACCTGGCACACCATGCCCTGTGCAATCTGCCGCTGCCACATAAATCCAATCCTCATTTTCTAGCAACCAATAAAAATCACCAGCTACAATGTCTTTAGGTTTATAATAAATAAATGAATCTAAAAGAGCACATTTAAATAATTTAGTTGAAGGTAATATTGCTTCTTGTATTCTTTTAGCATACTGTATACTATCAGTTATTTCCTTATTCTTTTCTTTTATAATTGTTTCGAACTGCTTTTGTTCAGTAATATCTAAATGAAATACCCTTACAACTTGTAAATCCGACAAATAGGATGCTCGTTGAATATAATAGGTATTATTATAAACTATTTCTTTTGAAAAGACTTTTAAGTTTCCCGAAATTAATTGATCAAAAGCTAATTTTAAATCACTTAAAAAATCATGATTGAAACTTATATCAGATATATGAGGAAAATGATTATAAAATGCAGGATTTTGATAAGAGACTTGACCAGATTTTTCTATTTCTAGTATTGGACTAGGATTTAATTCAGGAAAAGAAGCTAACCTATCTTGTATAGAGCTACTTTTATGTAAAACTTTAGCCTGATAACTATTTCTACGATTAGTATCTTTTTGCTTATGAATTTTAGAAAGCAATTCATTTCTATTATTATATTCCTTACAAGCTGGGCAAATATTAGTATGAATGAGAACTTTAGTTTTATCAATAAAACCCAAAGGTGTTTTATTGCTTTCATCAATTAAATTTTGAGTATTTATGCAAAACTGTGTTTTCATTTCTATAGTAAATATAAATATATATTATTCAAATTGTTTCTTTTAGAAAAGTAAAACAAAAAAAATCCCCACTATTTCTAGTGAGGATTTTAACATGGATTTATTTAATAATTACAAATTAACAGAATAATTAAAAATTGCATTATTTGAAGGAGAGTAACCAAACATATTTGCGCCTGCCCCAGCTCTTAAACCAGCTTTTAAAGTTTTTGAATATGGAGATATTGAAGCTGCTAAATTTAAATAAGCCTCACCTTGTAAATAAGCCGAAGCACAAGTGCATCCGTATAACATAAATGGAATACGTGGTCTTAAACTAACATTTGCGCTTGCTGATAAATTTGTAGTTGGTTTATTTCCTCTAGCAGATATAGATTTTGTAAATGAATATGACCAAACGCCAGATTCAAATTTTATTTGTGGTTTAATGCTAGCAGAAGCATTATAATTGTATTTAGCATATGCACTAACAGACCCAGAATAATCCACAAAAATATCAATTTTTGGTTTTACTGTAATAGGCAAGGAACCAACGAAAAACGTAACATTTGGCAATGATGAATTAAAAATATTAATTGAAGTTGGCGCAGCAGTCATAACACCACCAATTGTTAATGATAGCGAGTTTGTTGCACCAAATGTTGTATTGGCAACAAAATATTGCAATCTACCACCACTTATTCTAATATCTAAAAACATACTAGCATTTAAAACCAAATTTCCATTAGTTTTTACTTGATCATATGTAGTTGCATTATTTCTATCAACATCATAAACCACATAATTTAATGGAATTGTTCTTGAATAAGAGTTTGAATAAGCGTCAGTTTTAGCTGTGGCATTAGTAGTATTAGGTTGTTCGATATTTAAAGAAATAGGTCTATCAATATGTATTTCACCATTTACAATAGCATTTTCTAATGATGCTTGAGTTGTGAAAAAAGTATATACATTTCCATTTCTCTCAATTTTATTTACTGTTCTTAAAAAACCATCTGGAGCTCTTTCAGAAACCGATGCTACTATAATATCACCAACTTTAATTGAATTTAATAAATCACTTTCTGCATTAAATACAACACTTGTTTCATTAACACTTACAATACTTTTGCCTAAATTCTCTGCAATAATTTTAGTATTTTCAGACAGTTCAACCTTTCCATTCTCATTACTTTCAACCTTTTTTTCTACCTTATCACATTCTTTTTTACATCCAGTTGAAAATGAGAGTAATCCTAATACTGCAATTGCAAAGACAAATTTGTATTTCATGTTTCTTTTGTTTTGATTTTATTGGGTTAGTATAGTTATTATTTAAGAACGATATTCACAATTAACTTAAAAAAAGCATATAAATAATCATTATTTATTTAAAATGCGTAAAGTGTATTTTTATCATTGTAAACTTAATATTTTTCATTTTAATAAATTCATAGTTATGTTTAAAAATTAAAAAGTGTTATAAGTAAATTATAACAAATTAATATGATGCAAATTTTTCACATATCAAATGTAAATAATAATAATATATAATAAAAATTATTTTTAAAAATATTACATTTCTAAAACACAATTAACTAAATAAAATCATTTAAAAAAAGCACATATTGTAAAAATTATTACTTTTCAAGAAATATACCAGCCTGTAACTAACAATCTTTTGGCCGATTTAAGTGCACATGTTTTTTGGTACTTACAATAAGCTTGAGCAGCTAATGTTCTTATTTCCTCGTTGGATTTACCCTCAATCCAACCATTTATTGCACCCTCTAAAGTATAGGCCTCAGGACTCATTAAACCTGTGCTCCAAATTAATGGCGATGCCCCAGTTTTTTTTATTCCTTCCGAGAAATAAGATTTACTATAACATGCCAATATAATGGTTTCACGCTTATTTTTATTTTGAGCATTAGGATAATTTGATATTTGAAAATCCATTAGCCCATCATGACCTACATAACAAATTAAATTACTAGCACCACCTGCTATTATGGTTTTATGGTTATCCAATTTTATTTCAATTGGTTTATTTCCAGCACTGGCATCAAAAAAATCTATGGTAGTTTGCTTAATAAACTCTCCATCATAGGCATCTGCAACCAAATAAACATTTTTTGTCTTATGTTTATAAACTACCCTTTCCAATACATTTGTACTTGGATTTAAACTAGATTTTACAATGTTCCAATTTAAACTTTTGTTTTTAAAAAACATTTTAACGCCATATCCACAGCCCCAATATAAATTATTTTTTAAATCCTTACCATTTCCAATTTTTTCAGGAACTGGCACTATTCATTGAAATTTATTATCACAAAGAGCTACAAATACATGAATAACTTTAACATCAGATTCTTGTTTTTTAACTTTAAAACTAACTATCAATAACATTGCAAAAATTACAGCAATAATTGTAACGTATCCTTTAATTCCCCTCATTATACCAAAAATTTAATAGTTAAATCTCAAATTACTTATCAAGCAATATTTTATGTGAATAATTAATTCCATTTATTTTAATGGAAATAACATACTCACCATTTGATAAATTAAAGGGAGATAAATTTAATACTCCAATTTTATTATTAAATTCAAGCGTTTTCGTGAAAACTAATTGCCCTTTTAAATCAAATAATTTAATTTCTAAAAAAGTTACATCAACTAAAACTTCAATTTGTAATTTGTCTTTTATGGGATTAGGGTATAATTTAAAATGTTTATTAGCTTGATTTTCTTTTAAACCTACAATTCCAATATTAAAGGTATCTGCCAAACAATTTAAAGAATCTGTGACAACAAATTGCGAGGCAGTACTTATATTAATTACATTAGTTTTAGTATGTTTACCATCAAATACCCAATTATAATTTCCTATCCAAGATGCTGAAATTAGAGTATTATATCCACTAAAAGTATTAAAATTAGTTTTCTTATTTACATTCTTTAATATTGTAAACTTATCATGTACAAGACTATCTTCTTCAATATAAAAAGCATCTAATCTATTTTGTTCAATTTCCAAAATTAGCGCCCCAGACTTTGTATTATCAGAAAAATACATACAATTGTGAGGATAGGTACTTTGAGTTATGCCAAGTTTGCCAGCCGCTCCTGCAACAACATATACCGTTCCTTTATTATCTGAAGTATCTTTTTTATATGGACAAGAATTAACGCTTCCATCATATTTTGCGCTACTACTATCAATTGTATGAATTGATTTATTAAACGTTCCTTCTAAACTATAATGACCTTTTTGTAGCCAAGAGCGCTCATACAAATGACTATGACCATTTATAACTAAATCAACTCCGTATTTCTCTAATAGATGTGCTAAATTTTGTCTAATATATACTAAGTCCATCTCAGTATCAGAATTATGACTTCCCATAGTAAAAGGAGGATGATGGAAATAAACAATTTTCCACATACTTTTATCATTTTTTAAATCTTGTTCTAACCATAAATATTGTGGACCTAATGAATCCCATAAATGATACATAGAACTTTCGATTCCATAAGAATCGAGTGAAATAAAATGAGTATTACCGTAATTATACGAATAAAATGCTTTGTTGTAAGAAGGGGTTCCTCCCAATTCACCTAATAAAGGGGTTTTAAATATTGAATAATAGGGTACATTTTTATTTGATGCTAAAGAAAAATCATTTGCATAATCATGATTGCCAGGAGCAGGATAAATACACGATTTACTAAATATGAAATTTGAATTATACGGATTAAAAAATCCTGTTTGATACTCAGTTTCATGTCCATTATTATAGGCATTATCTCCAACTAATAACACACAATTAACGTACTTATTCTTGCAAAAATTATTAATTGATGCTTTAACATTGAGCTGTTGGGAATAATTAGTACCACAATCTCCCAGGGCCAATACCCTAATTTTTTGTCCACTACCAGAGGAAGGGGCAGTATAAAAATAAAAGGTGTCACTACTCATAGAAATATTATTTTTACTAACGGTGTAATAATATTTAGTATTTGGAGCTAAACCAGTTAATTGATTACAATGTAAAGTATCGGGAGTAGAATTATAAGAAATAAGATTTAAATTATATTTATTAGTACTATATAAAACCTTAGAAAAACATTGATTATCAGTCTTCCAACAAATATATGTGCTATTTGGGCCAGTAATTTGCAAATAAGGATTTCTTACAAATTCAGCAATTTGAGACTTAGCAACTAAAACAAATAGTAAAAAAATAAAATTTAACCAAAACTTCATATAGGTAAATATAATAATTTTCACATCCAATTTCAATAGTAAATATCAGATTTTGAAACATATACTCAAATAGCAGCTAAATTTGTTAATCCGTTTGGTTTTAATAACTTTGTTAGCTTATGCAAAATCCCTGGTTTAAAACTTGGTTTGATACCAATTACTATCATATACTTTATAAACACAGAGATTACTCTGAAGCATCTTTATTTATAGATAACATAAGTCAATTTCTACAATTAATGCCAAATAATTTATGTTGGGATTTATGTTGCGGAAAAGGTAGACACAGTATTTATTTAAATAAAAAAGGTTATAATGTTATTGGCACAGATTTATCTGAACAAAGCATTAATGAGGCTAATAAACATTCTAACGAGCATTTAGAATTTTACACTCATGATATGCGAAACTTATTTCGTACCAACTACTTTAATACGGTATTTAATTTATTTACAAGTTTTGGGTATTTTGATAAACAAAGCGATGATGTAAATGTATTTAAAGCAGTTGAAAAAGCATTAAAACCTAATGGCTATTTTGTATTTGATTTTCTAAATGAAAATTTTATTAAATCAAACTTGGTATTAAACGAATCTAAAACTATTGAAAATATAACTTTCCATATTTCAAAAAAAGTGGAAAACAATACAGTTATTAAACACATTAATTTTACTGATAATAACACAGAATATAATTTTGAAGAAAGAGTTAAACTTTTTTCTAAATCCTATTTTGAAGAATTAGCAACTCTGAGTAACTTAAATATTATACATACTTTTGGGAATTATAAACTTGAAAATTTTGATATAAATAATTCACCACGATTAATTTTAGTATTACAAAAAAAATGAATTTATTAGAATTAACTTTTTATTTATCCTTTCCTGTACTAGTTACTGGTATAATATTTTTAACACTTAAATTAAAAGCTAAGTACCTAAGGTTTTTATTAGCCTTTAGTGCGGCCTATTTATTTGCAATATCTGTTACTCATTTGCTACCCGAATGTTACGAAAATGCCAATGCTAAACTTATTGGATTATTTATTTTAGTTGGGTTCTTTATTCAAATTGTAATTGAATATTTTAGTGCTGGTATTGAACATGGTCATATTCATGCTCACACAGATTCTTGTAAAAAGCATTTGCCATTGGGTATGATTACAGGTTTATACCTGCATTCATTATTAGAAGGTTTGCCAATTTATCAAAGTGGAATATTAGATTCGCAAGTACATACCGTATTATCTACTCAAGAATCATTAATATTTGGGATTACGCTTCATAACATACCAATTGCCATTGCTTTTATTGGACTATTACTAGAACATAAAGCGTCAAAAACAAAAGCAATTCTGTTATTACTTGGATTTGCATTGATGGCTCCATTAGGTTGCTTTATAAGTTATGTTTTAAACACAATTGGAGTTCATAACATTGATGGTTTTGTAAAATTATCATTTGCAGTTGTAATTGGAATATTTTTACATATTTCAACTGCCATTATGTTTGAAACAGGAGAAAATCACCGTTATAATTTTGCAAAAATTTTATCAATGATTGGCGGCGTGGTTTTAGCTGCATTTATTAGCTAATGGAAAAACAAACTTTTTTTATAGATGTTATTGTTCCACTTTCTGTACCTAACAAATTTACATATAGGGTTCAGGAAGAGTTTAATAATGATATAGAAATAGGTAAGCGAGTTATTGTACAATTTGGTAAAACAAAATTCTACACGGCTATTATTTATAATATCCATAATACTGCACCAAGCAATTATGCCGCAAAATATATTGAAAGCATAATTGATGAAAAAACAATTATTGCCAAACAACATTTACAGCTTTGGGATTGGATTTGCCAATATTATGTGTGTAATCCGGGTGATGTTTTAAATGCAGCCTTACCAAGTGGATTAAAACTAAGTAGCACTTCTCATATTA
>CALMMX010000228.1 GCA_937868545.1 uncultured Bacteroidota bacterium | reverse complement strand
ACATGAAAAAAATACCCAACTGGATAATTATTACAATAATCATAGCAATTATCATTGCCTCAAAATTTATATTCTTCTCTAAAAAAGAAGATAAAGCAACTGCAAATAAAACTAAAAACAAGCTGCCAAGTGCAGTAAATTATATTGTTGTAGAACCAACAAGTTTTGACAATAATGTGTTTGCCACAGGAAAAATTGGAGCCTTAAATCAAATTGAAGTATTACCTGAAATTAGCGGAAAAATAACTGCCATTTATTTTAAGGAAGGTGAAGCCGTTGCAAAAGGAAGTACTCTTGTAAAATTAAACGATGCCGATTTACAAGCCCAATTATCTAAATCAAAATCGCAAATTAGCTTGTCTGAACAAAAATTAGAACGTTTAAAAAAATTAATAACCATTAATGGAATTAGTAAAGAAGATTATGACATTCAAGAAAACGAATTAAATGTATTAAAAGCAGACCAAGACTATATCCTTGCACAATTAGCAAAAACAACCATTACAGCTCCATTTTCAGGTATGATTGGACTAAAAAATGTAAGTGAAGGATCATTTATTTCTGCAAATACACCCATTGTATCTTTAGTACAAACTAAACCAGTGTATGTTGAATTCTCTGTTCCCGAAAAATACAGTTCTATTATTTCAAAAGGTTCAAACATAAAATTTTCAAAAGAAACTTCTCAAGAACAATATTCAGCAAGTATTTATGCAATTGAACCCATAATAGACGAAACAACAAAAACTATCAAAGTTAGAGCAACTTATAATGGCAATGAAAATTTTTACTTAGGAAGTTTTGTAAAAGTATACGCAAACTTAGGAGAAACTAAAGACGCTATTATGATTCCAACTCAATGCGTAATACCAACTTTAAAAGGACAAAAAGTATTTGTGAGCAAAAATAATATTGCCACCGAGATAATGATTAAAATAGGTGTAAGAACCGATGAAAAAATTCAGATTATAGAAGGATTAACTAAAGGCGATACCGTTATAACAACAGGACTTTTAGGCTTGAAAAAAGAGACAACTTTAAAATTATTAAAATCAGTAAAATAATATGGATTTAGCAGAATTAAGTGTAAAACGGCCTGTACTAGTTACTGTATTTTCTATTATTATTGTTCTATTTGGAACAATAGGTTTTAAATATTTAGGTGTTAGAGAATTCCCTTCCATTGACCCGCCTGTAATAACAGTTAGAACAAGTTATACCGGAGCAAATGCTGATGTTATCCAATCTCAAATTACTGAGCCACTTGAAAAAGCTATAAATGGCATTGATGGCATAAGAACATTATCATCATCATCCAACCAAGGCTCAAGTATTATAACAGTTGAATTTAATTTAAGCTCAAATTTAGAAGCTGCCGCTAATGATGTACGAGACAAAGTTTCACAAGCAGTAAAACAATTACCACAAGACATTGATGCACCTCCTGTTGTTTCTAAAGCAGATGCCAACTCCGATCCTATTATTTCGATGACATTAGTAAGCGATACCAGATCTCTTTTAGATGTAAGTGATTATGCGGAAAATGTAATAGCTCAAAATTTACAAACCATATCGGGAGTGAGTAATGTGCAAATTTGGGGGCAACGCAGGTATTGTATGCGCATACGTATAAAGCCAGATAAAATGGTTGCTTATGGATTAACTCCACTAGATATTAAACTAGCTTTAGATAAAGAAAATGTTGATTTACCCTCAGGTAAAATTGAAGGGAACTCTACCGAACTTACTGTAAACACAATTGGTCGCTTATCAACTGTTACTGAATTTGAAACAATGATTTTAAAGGAAAGTAACAATAACATTGTACGATTAAAAGATGTAGCAGTAGTTGAGTTAGGCGCAGAAAATGAAGAAACAATTTTAAAAGAATCTGGCATTCCAATGGTAGGCTTAGCTTTAGTGCCACAACCAGGAGCAAACTACATTGATATTTCAAAAGAGTTTTACAAACGTTATGATGTTTTAAAAAAGGAATTACCAAAAGATTATAAAATAAACATTGCCTTAGACAACACAAGATTTATAAAAAAATCAATCACAGAAGTTGGTGAAACTCTATTAATAGCTCTATTACTAGTAATCTTAATTATTTATTTGTTTTTTAGAGATTGGGTAATTGCTTTTCGTCCGTTAATTGATATTCCAGTTTCATTAATTGGCGCATTTTTTATCATGTATTTAATGGATTATTCAATTAATGTATTAACCTTACTTGCTATTGTATTAGCAACTGGTTTAGTTGTAGATGATGGTATAGTAGTTACTGAAAATATTTTCAAAAAAATAGAAAAAGGATTGTCGCCAAAAGATGCTGCAATATTAGGAACGCGCGAAATTTATAGTGCAGTAATTATTACATCCTTAACACTTGCTGCGGTTTTTATGCCTGTTATTTTTTTAGAAGGATTTGTTGGCAGATTGTTTAGAGAATTTGGAGTAGTTCTAGCAGGAGCAGTTCTAATTTCCGCATTTGTTTCTCTAACGCTAACGCCAATGCTTAATGCAAAACTTGTAAAAAAAGACCCCACTAAAAAAAGTAGCTTTTATGTTTGGTCGGAACCCATTTTTGTTGGATTAGATAATTGGTTTAAATCATCTTTACTAAATTTCTTCAAAAAAAGATGGTGGGCATTTATCATACTAGCAGCCTCTATTGCATCTATTATCTTTTTTGGATCAGGGCTTCAAACAGAATTATCTCCATTAGAAGACCGTAATTGGATGCGATTAGCAATAACAGCTCCCGAAGGAACATCTTTTGAATCTACAGACGCCTTAATGGATAGGCTATCTACATTTGTTGGAGATTCAATTGCAGAAAAAGAAGTTTGCCTTACTGTTACAGCACCAGGATTTGCTGGCTCTGGAGCAGTAAATACAGGCTTTGTGCGTATTGCACTGTCAGAATCAGATAAAAGAAAACGAACTCAAAACGATATAGCAAATTATATTAATAAAAACATATCCCAATTTCCTGAGGCAAAAATATTTGTAATACAAGAACAATCCATTTCATCTGGCGGTGGACCAAGAGGAGCTTTGCCGGTACAATTTGTATTACAAACAAACGACTTTAAAAAACTGAGAGAAAAATTACCAAAGTTTTTAGAGCTTGCAAATAAAAACCCAACCTTTCAAGGTGTTGATGTTAACTTAAAATTTAATAAACCAGAACTTGTTATTGAAATTGATAGAGACAAAGCAAAAACATTAGGTGTTTCAATTGCTGACATTGCACAAACTATTCAATTAGCATTAAGCGGACAACGATTTGGATATTATATAAAAGGTGATAAACAATACCAAGTTGTAGGCCAAGTAAACAGAGAAAACAGAGATGACCCAAGCGATATAAAAGATTTATATATAAGAAATAATAAAGGTGAAATGATTCAACTTGACAATATTATTTCAATAGTAGAACGTAGTAGCCCACCACAGTTATATCATTATAACCGCTACCAATCTGCCACCATACAAGCAGGCTTAGCTCCAGGCAAAACAATAGGAGATGGTATTGCAGAAATGAATACAATTGCAAAAGAAATTTTAGATGATAGTTTTACAACATCTTTAACTGGTGCTTCTCGCGATTTTTCTGAAAGCTCATCAAACATTTTATTTGCATTTTTACTTGCATTAGTACTAATTTATTTATTACTAGCAGCGCAATTCGAAAGCTTCATTGAACCATTCATAATTATTTTAACTGTACCAATGGCTTTAGCAGGAGCATTATTTTCATTATGGTACTTTAATGAAACACTCAACATTTTTAGCGAAATTGGAATGATTATGCTTATTGGTTTAGTAACAAAAAATGGTATATTAATTATTGAATTCACTAATCAATTAAGAGAAAAAGGAATGGCTGTTCGCGAAGCAGTAATTGAAGCTGCAACTGCACGTTTACGCCCCATTTTAATGACGAGTTTAGCAACTATATTAGGCGCCTTGCCAATTGCTATGGCATTAGGAGCAGGTTCAAAAAGCAGAATGGGAATGGGAATTGTAATTATTGGAGGCCTACTATTATCAATGGTTTTAACCTTATTTGTAATACCTGCTATTTATTCCTATTTAGTAAAAGATAAAAAACAACATGAAGACATTAATTAAACTATTCCTACTTTCATTAGTAATACATTTTTCCTTACATGCGCAATCAATACTCACTATTGATGAAGCCATTAAAATAGGATTAGAAAAAAACTACTCAGTTTTAATTGTAAAAAACGAACAGGAAATATCAAAAGCCCAAAACAATTTTGGCAATGCAGGCATTTCGCCAACAGTGAGTTTAAATGGTAATTTAAATTTAGCATCTGTGAATTCTTATCAAGAATTTAATTCTGGTACTATTCAAGAAAAAAATGGCGCACAATCAAATAACACGGGGGCTTCGTTAAATGTAAATTGGACTATTTTTGATGGTTTAAAAATGTTTGCTATAAAAAAACGTTTAAATCTTAATGAAAATTTATCGTCATTAAAACTTAAACAACAAATGGAAAGCACCATTTATGATATAATTGCTGCATATTACAGCGTCGTAAAAACTAATGAATTGATTAAAGCTGCTAAACAAAATTTGAGTATTTACGAGGAAAGAAAAAAAATTGCAAAACTAAAATTGGAAATTGGTTCAGATTCTAAAGTGGATTATTTACTTTCTCAGTCTGATGAAAATAAAGCCAAAAGCAATATTCTACAACTGGAATTGCAATTACTCAACGCAAAAACAGCACTTAATAATTTGCTCAACAAACCCATTGATACAGAGTTTAGCACAACTGATTCTATACAAATAAACTACAATCCAAATATTGATGAATTAAAAAAAAGCATATTAAAAAATAATTCAAGTTTATTAATTTCAAAACAAAACGAGTTAATTGCATCACAAAGTATTAAAGAAGCGCACGCAGCCAATCTACCCTTTGTTCAATTAAATGCAGCATATAATTTTACCAGAAACCAAAGCCAGGCAGGAATCGTATTTTTAAATAAACAAGCAGGTTTTAATACAGGATTAACTGCAAGTTGGCTTTTGTTTAATGGCAATAAAAATAATAAGCTAGTAAAAGAACGCACTATTCTTTTCCAAAATCAAACATTTTTAAGTGAACAAATTCAACAACAAATAGATGCTCAAACTTACAATGCATACAAAACCTTTAAGCTCAATAAACAAATATTGGAACTTGAATTTCAAAACGTAATTGATTCAAAAGAAATTCTCAATGTATCTTTAGAACGTTATAAAATTGGGAAATCAAATTTACTTGAAACCAAAGAGACTCAAAAAAACCTGGAGGACGCACAAACACGATACATTGAGGCACTATATGCCATTAAATTATCTGAAACCATACTATTAAAAGTAAATGGGGCTTTAGTAAAATAAATTAAAACTACATTGTTCATAATACAGCCATCATTTTACCGAATTTCACAAAAAAATTACGTCTTTTGTTTTAATGAATTCACTATTTTCTAAAATAAGAGATAAACATGCTTTATGGTATAAAGGAATAGTTTTTACCTTTTCTGTAATTATTTGCGCTTATTTATTGCCTTCAAAACAAAACGAAACTTTTAAGCAATTACACGTTGGTGATATTTGGAAAAATGAAAACCTTATTGCTGATATTGATTTTTTGATTCAAAAATCCAATAATGAATTAAATAGCGATTCAAAACTAAATTCTAAAAAAAGCCTCTACTTTACCAAAGAATTAATCAATATCGACGATTTAATTAATCCATTATCATTAGATACTAAAGTAAAAAACAGTCTTAAATATAAGTTAGATAGTATTTACAAAATAGGTTATTACACAAGTTCAGCAGATATAAATCCTTCAACCATAGATTCTGTTTTTGTTATTCATGATAACGAAGCCAGACAAGTTTCTATTAATCATTTAATAAACCAAAATGCATTATCAGGTATACTTGAACCTGTAATTTCAAATAGCAGTACCACAAACAACTTAATAAAACAGCTACCTGCCAATATTATTTTTAATTCTAATTTAAGTTCGGAACTAAATATAATTAGCCCTGTTCAAAACAACATATATAAAAATAAAATAAGTAAAGGATATGTTTTACTCAAAAAAAATGAAGTAGTTACAAATGAACAACACACTATTTTACAAAATTACATAAGAGAATTAAATGCAGAAAGTGACAATAGTTTTTCAGCCTTATCTATCATTGGTAAACTAATGGCATGTACCTTAATTTTAGGTATTATGATTTTATTTTTAGCATTTTTTAGAAAAAACATTTTTAGTTTAAATACTCATGTAACTTTTATTTTATTAATGATTGTGCTAATTGTACTAGTATCAAACATTGTTTCGCAATATAATCAAAATTATATTTTTGCAGTTCCATTTTGTCTCGTTCCAATTATCATACGTGTATTTTTTGATAGTAGAACTGCATTGTTCAACTTTTTAAATATTATTTTATTATGCGCATTTTTTACAACCGATAAATTTGAATTCATATTTATTCAGCTAATAGCAGGCATTGGAACCATATTTAGTGTTGCTGACATTGGAAAACGATCTAAGCTTTTGGTGTCAACTTTACTTACTTTTATATTTTACATTTTAGCATTTGTTGCTTATCATTTAATAAATCAATCACCACAAAACATTTTACATATCAGCAACTACTACCCCTTTATAATAAGTAGTATGTGTGTGATTTTTGCATTCCCTTTAATTTTTCTTTTCGAAAAACTTTTTGGTTTTATGTCTGACTTTACCTTGCTTGAATTGTGCGATTTAAATACACCTTTACTAAGATTATTATCTCAAAAAATACCAGGCACCTTTCAACACTCATTACAAGTTGCAAATTTAGCCGAAGAAGCGTGTTATAAAATAGGTGGAAATGCTTTATTAGTAAGAACTGGGGCAATGTACCACGATATTGGAAAAATAAACAACCCACGTTTTTTTACCGAAAACCAAGTAGGAGAAGTTAGTCCACATGAAGATTTAAATTCAGAAGAAAGCGCTAAAATTATTATTAATCATGTTATTAGTGGGATTGAAATAGCAAAAGAATATAACCTACCTGAAGCTATTATTGATTTTATTAGAACACATCATGGCACAACTACTACGCGTTTTTTCTTAAGCAATTATAAAAAAGAACATCAAGGCGAAGTGATAAACGAAGATTTATTTAGATATCCGGGCCCTATTCCATTTAGCAAAGAAACAGCTGTATTAATGATGGCTGATAGTGTAGAAGCATCATCCAGAAGTTTAAAAAAATACGATGCCATTGCCATTGATGAATTAGTAGATAGAATTATTAATCACCAAATTTCAGAAAATCAATTTATAAATTCCGACATTACTTTTAGAGACATCAATCAAATTAAAAAAATATTCAAGAAACGCTTAATGAATATTTATCATGTAAGGATTGAATATCCAAGGTAATGAGACAATTAACTCAATTTATTATTATGAATTTGTTTTGTTAAACAGCTTTAATTCAAACAGTTAATTTTATTGAATTTTATCATACACAGGTGCGTGGGATTTTTATTTTTCGCAGATATAGCTGTGAAAAAACCGAAGGGCTGGCATGAGCGCATGTGGGGTTTTTTCAGCAGTGGTTTTGTTTTGCGAAGGTATAAGCGTAGAAAACAAAAATATCCTATCGAAAAATAAAATGGTTTTGCATACTTTTGACACCCAAAAGTATGTGATAAAAACATAATACGACTTTTCGAAAGTCGACTCATTATCAATTTGCTTTAATCAAATCCCTAAATTGCTCTTTACCTTCTGGCACTTGCTTTAGATTTGTAAGCACTAAAAAAGCTCTTTCTAGCCTTAATTGAGGGCTTTTTACAGTAGTTACATAATTTAATATATAACGCTGCATGCCTGGCTTAAGTTTATCAAAACGATCTTTAGCCTCAATATCTTGTTTAAAAATTTCAGCAATTTCCTCAGCAACTTCTACACCGTACTCACTGTCATCTATAGTTAATACAACTTGTACCGTGTCGCCCAAGCCTACCTTAAGTTCCTTCATCCGTTTGGCATTTATAGAAATGTAAGCTTTACCTTCTTGCAATGCCATTAAACCACATTGGAATGTAATAGATTTATTTACCTCGCATATGAGGCGTTGCTTACCAATTCCACCAATCTTTTTAACCACATCTTCAGGTATTTCTAAATAACTTGTTTTAAGGTATTTTAAAATATCAATATGCGTTTTAAAAGCAATTGGCTTCATTCAATAAAAGAAAACGAAACTATTAGTTATTTAACATAACTGGCATTACCAACATTAACACGTCCTCAGCAGGATTTGCCTTTTGTGTTGGCATAATAATTCCAGCTCTGTTTGGAGCACTCATTTCAATTGTAATTTCATCACTCTCTAAATTCGAAAGCATTTCTAATACAAATTTTGAGTTAAATCCAATTTCCATATCTTCGCCAATGTATGTACACATTAATGTTTCGTGACCTTCATTTGCAAAATCTAAATCTTCTGCAGATAAAGTTAATTGACTACCAGCAATTTTTAAACGAATTTGGTGTGTTGCTTTATTAGCAAATACACTCACACGACGTATACCACCTAAAAATGTTAAACGATCAACTGTAAGTTTATTAGGATTTTGTTTAGGAATAACAGCTTCATAATTTGGGTATTTACCATCAATTAAACGGCAAACCAAATTAATGTTTCCAAAACTGAAATAGGCATTTGTTTTATTAAACTCAACTTTTACTGCATCGTCAACACCAACCAATAATGTTTTTAAAACATTTAAAGGCTTTTTAGGCATAATAAAAGAAGCCGAAGCGCCAGCCTTAGCATCATTACGCGTATATCTTACTAATTTATGAGCATCTGTAGCCACAAAAACCGAATTCTCTTCGTTA
>CALMMX010000227.1 GCA_937868545.1 uncultured Bacteroidota bacterium | reverse complement strand
CTAAACAATTAGAAAAATTGGATGATAAGCAATTAGCAGAGTTTGAAGTTTCTAAAGAAATAGTTACAACTGTAAGAAATGTAAGAGCTCAAAAACAATTATCACCAAAAGAGAAATTGGCAATATTTGAAAAATCAGATGCAGACCGTTCTTATTTTGATGAATTAATAATGAAGCTTGCAAACCTTTCTGAATTTAGTTATACTAAAGATAAAGTAGAAGGCGCTTTTTCTTTCCAAATTAAAACAACTGAGTTTTATATTCCATTAACTACAAACATTAATGTTGATGAGGAAAGAGAACGTTTAACTAAGGAATTAGATTACAACAAAGGCTTTTTAAAATCGGTAATGGTAAAATTGAGTAACGAAAAATTTGTTGCTAATGCAAAACCTGAAGTTATTGCCTCTGAAAGAAAAAAAGAAAGCGATGCCTTAAGTAAAATTGCTTCTATTGAAGAGCAGTTAAATTCGTTGAAGTAAGATTATAATTTGAGATATGTTTTATTGATATTAATTTGTTTGGGCTTAAACTTTCATTTAAGCTCACAAGTTAATTTTGTTAGTATATCTGGGAATGTAGTAAGTAGTTATAATAACGAATATGTTGCAAATGCTAAAGTTCATTTACGATTAACTTCTGGATTAAATTATGAGCTTATAACTGATAGTATAGGACATTATGAATTCAAAATAAAAAATGATACTCTATCAGATTTTGAAATAACTATTGCCACAGATAGAATTACAACATCAAAGTCTAATAAAAAATCAGGTTTTTTAGCAACTAAAGATTTTGGGAAGGGCAAATTAAATGGTAACATTTCTTTTGTTAAAAATTTTGAATTACAAGAAGCTAAAGGTTGTGGATTAGTGTTTACTGTTTTATTTTACAAAAATTCTATTATAAGTTGCAACGATTCTCTTCATTTAAAAGACTCAATCTATTATGATACGTTTGATGATGTCTGTAATTTGTTGTATAATTCTTTAAAAGAAAATCCAACTATGATAATTGAATTACAAGGACACTCTTCTCGACAAGAAAAAAATTATGAAGAATTATCATTGTATAGAGCCCATCTAATAAAGGAAATATTAGTAGCAAAAGGCATTAATAGAAGACGTATTGAAACTAAAGGTTGGGGTAATCGCAAACTTTTTGTTAAAGATGAGGTGATAAAAAAAGCTAAAACCAATGAAGAAAAAAATGCGCTTCATACTAAAAATCAACGTGTTGTTTTTAGAATTTTAAATTGGGATTTTAAAGAGTAGTATTAGAATTATAAAAATCTTTTATTCGAAACAATATATGCTTAAAAACATTATCATTTTTACATTAGGATTTTTTCTTTCATTTTGTAGCAATAGATCCAATCCAAAAAAGGCTGTTTCACTTCAATTAGACTCTCTTTTAAATTTTGAAACAATTATTGCGGTTTACTCTCATAGTGACCAACCTTTATTAATAAATGATGATAAAATTGGAGGAACAGCTAACAATGAAAAATTATACATAGATAGTATTAATAGATGGAGTAATTCGAAACAATTAATAGATAGCTTATATTTTGCATTTCCTAAATTAACAAAATATCAAGGAGTAATTAATACTGTTTGCTGCGGACAAAGAGAAATTCTTATTCAAACATCATCAAATATTTTCAAAGTTTCTTGGAATATAAATACTGCCGATAGTTCTATTTATATTAATACTATTCCATTTTGTTTAAACAAACGTGTATTTAACAGATTATACAATTCTTTAGATCGAAAAATAATTACTAAAGAAATTCTTTTAAAAGATACTATTCATTATTCTTTAAATGACATTTATAACATTCAATACGATAAAAGTGGATTTGATACAAGACTTATATATCTATTGAAATAACAAACAGGGATATTTGCCATTTTTGAATTTAATACCAATAATAATGCGTTAAGTATTGAAGTGAAAATCCTTTTTGAGAGGAACGAGCAAAAAGATTGTATCCGCCAGCTGGCGGACTGACCGAAGGGAACGCCCAAATTAAAATATTGTAATTTTTATTCTTTTTTAATAAAATGTGAACATTAAACCTATTAAATTGACTTTTTAATTAGATTTAGGCTTTATTTTAAAACAATTTTTATTTAAATTTGAATTCCTAAAATTAAAATGGCATTAGAAGAAAATATTAAAGCAGCAATAAGGGATGTTCCAGATTTTCCGAAACCAGGAATTATGTTTAAAGACATAACGCCTATTTTTGAAAATCAAACATTATGCAACGAAATTGTTGATGGGTTTATTAATGTTATAGGCCATAAGCCAGATGCTATTTTAGGAATTGAAAGCAGAGGATTTTTATTTGGATTGCTTTTAGCAAACAAATTAAATGTTCCATTTATTTTAGTTCGTAAAGCTGGTAAATTACCATATAAAACAATTAGTTACGAATACGATTTGGAATACGGAACTGCAAAAATTGAAATGCATGTTGATAGCTTAAAAAAAGGTTGGAATGTATTAATACACGATGATTTATTAGCTACAGGTGGAACAGCAGATGCTGCAGCAAATTTAGTAAAACAACAAGGCGCTAATGTAAGTGGCTTTACATTTGTAATTGGATTAGAATTTTTAAACGGAAAAGATAAATTAAATAAACACTCAAATAACATAACATGTCTAGCACAGTATTAGAAAACTCAGTAGGAATGAATTTTGGTTTAAACGAACAACAATTAGCAATTGCTGATATGATTCGCAAATTTGGTAAAGAACATATTTACCCAAAAATGATGGAATGGGATGAAGCTCAAACATTCCCAGTTGAAGTATTTAAAAAACTAGGAGAATTAGGGTTAATGGGCGTTTTAGTTCCTGAATCGTATGGAGGGTCTGGTTTATCATATACAGAATATGTAACTGCAATTATTGAATTAAGTAAAATTTGTGGGTCTATTGGTTTATCAATGGCTGCTCACAACTCTTTATGTACTGGGCATATTTTAGCTTTTGGAAATGAAGAGCAAAAGAAAAAATATTTACCAAAACTTGCTACTGCCGAATGGATTGGAGCTTGGGGCTTAACAGAAACTGGAACAGGTTCTGATGCTGGTGGAATGGCAACAACAGCTGTAAAAGATGGTGACTATTATGTATTAAATGGTTCAAAAAACTTTATTACACATGCTATTACTGGTAATGTAGCAGTTGTAATTGCTCGTACAGGTAATAAAGGCGATAGCCATGGCATGAGTGCATTTATTATTGAAAAAGGAACTCCTGGTTTTAAATCAGGAAAAAAAGAAAATAAACTTGGCATGCGTGCTAGTGAAACTGCTGAATTAATATTTGATAATTGCAGAGTTCATAAAGACCAAATGATGGGCAATGAAGGTGATGGATTTATTCAAGCAATGAAAGTGCTTGATGGCGGACGTATTTCTATTGCTGCATTAAGTTGTGGTATTGCACGTGGTGCTTACGAATGCTCTTTAAAATATTCTAAAGAACGTGAGCAATTTGGGAAATCAATTTCTCAGTTTCAAGCAATTAGCTTTAAATTAGCTGATATGGCAACAGAATGTGAAGCTGCTGAATTATTAACGTTTAAAGCTGCTGACTTAAAAAACCGTCATCAAAAAATGACAAAAGAAGGCGCATTTGCTAAATATTACGCATCTGAAGTATGTGTAAGAAATGCTAACGAAGCAGTTCAAATATTTGGTGGTTATGGATTTACAAAAGATTTCCCAGCAGAAAAATATTACCGTGATAGTAAATTATGTACTATTGGTGAAGGAACTAGTGAAATACAAAAATTAGTAATAAGTAGAGAAATTTTAAAAGACTAATGGAAGTACAATTAGCAGAAAACCCAAATTCTAACGCTCAAAAATCGCAAATGCTTAAAGTACTTTGTATTTTATCTTTTGTAATGTGTGGATTAGCAGTTGTATTGGGGATTTTTAATATTATTCAAAGCTCACCTGAAGTAGTTCAAAAAAACATAGAACAAATTAGGCAAATAAAACCTGAAATGGCTGATCAAATGGAAAACCAAATGATTGCTATGAAGGATAATGCCTATGCGAAAATTGCTCCTTATTTAAATTTCATTTATATTTTATTATCCTTTTTAGGTGTATATATGATGTGGGGCTTAAAAAAGACTGGTTTTTATATTTATTGTATTGCGGAAATTTTACCTTATACAGGATATATCTTTTTAGGTAAGAACTCTTTAAATATGATGGGTGGAGAAGGCATGGCGGTAATAGGAATGGTAGCATTGGTATTAATGATAATTATTGACTTGGTTTTTGTGGGCTTATATGCTAAGTGCCTTAAGGAAATGAATTAATATTTTACTGTTAATTTTTATTTAACTTTTTATTTAACTTTTTTTGTAACATTATTTTGTAATGGTATTATACGTATTTACTACTATTGTAATACCACTACATTTATGAAGAGCCTATTACTCTCCTTATTTATTATTATCAGTACTTACACTTTTTCTCAAAGACTAAGTGTTGCTGGTAATTTACAGGATACCATAGCAAAAGAACCCTTAAATAATGCTATAATAATGGCTGTAAAACTCTCTGATTCTACATTAGTTGATTTTACTCGTTCAGATAACAAAGGTCTTTTTAAAATTAAAGAACTTCCAATAGATACTTATCAAGTAATAATATCACATCCAAAATTTTCTGATCAAGGATTTTTTATATTTGGAACTCCAAAAAATTTAGAATACGACTTCGGGAAAATCATTTTATTACCTAAAACACTTGGCTTAGATGAAGTAACTATTTTTGCATTTAAGGACCCTATTTATTATAAAGGCGATACGTTAATTTATACTACTGATTCTTTTAAAGTAAAAGCCAATGCAACTGTAGAAGATTTATTAAAGAAACTCCCAGGTTTAAAAGTAGATAAAGATGGTAAAATAACATCTCAAGGAAAAAAAGTAGATAAGGTTTTAGTTGATGGAGATGAATTTTTTGGAACTGATCCAACAGTAGCTACAAAAAATTTAAATGCTAGCTCCATTGAATCTGTTCAGGTATATGATAAAAAAACAGATGACCAGGCAAACTCCAGTACTGGTGAGGAAACGCAAAAAATACTAAACTTAAAATTAAAAGAGGAAGCCAAAAAAGGCTACTTTGGAAAAGTAAGTGGGGCAAGTGATTTTCAAAAATTTTATGAAGGAGAATTTTTAGGCAACTATTTTAAAAAGAAATTAAAAACATCTGTGTTTGGATTAGGCAGCAACACTCCTCGATCTAGCTTTGGTTGGGGCGATATGTATAAATATGGTCTAAACAATGAAATGGGTGGAATTCAAGGTGAAGATGGAGAAATGATGTTTAACTATAATAATAATGCCATACAAGGAATTCCTCAAACAATTAAAACTGGAATTTACTATACTGATAAAGTAACAAAAAACACAAAATTAAATTTTAACTATTCATATAATAACAATCAACTTAATGCTAAGTCGGAAACAAACTCGCAATACTTTTTAACTGACACAAGCTATTCCACAGTAAATACAATTCAATCACTTCAAAAAAACGAAGCGCATAATGTGAATTTAGGATTTGAGCAAAAAATAGATTCTCTTGCAGATCTTACTTTTAAATCAAACATTAAATTTTTAAATAACTCAACCAATACAATAAACGAAACAGGTTTTATTGCTGATGATAACTTTAAAACTAGAAGCACAAACTTAACTAGTAACAATAAAGGTAATGGTTACGACATCTCTAACAACTTACGCTTGAATAAGCGTTTTATGAAAAAAGACCGCATTTTAAATGTGACCTATTCAAACAATTTCACAAATAATACAACTGATGGATTTCTAAAAACTGATAATGAATTTTTCACTACAAGCACACAAACAATTACATCTGTTAATCAAAAAAAATCAAACTTAGCAAATAGTCAAAATCACTCTGCCGGATTTAGTTTTACTGAACCTATTACAAAAAAAATAAAAGTTGAATTATCTTATGATTACATGTTTTTAAATAGTAAACAAGATAAAAAATCACTCAATAATATTGGTGGAGAATACAATCTAATTGATTCTTCATTAACAAACAATTTTGTAAATAAAAAACAAACTAATAGAGGTGGTTTAAAATTTATTTACGAGGTTAAAAAAATACGATTTACATTAGGTTCTAAAGTGCGTAATGTTTTTGTACACAATGATAACCTATTTAAAAAACAAATTATCACTCAAAACTTTACAAACATTTTGCCTTTTTCTACATTACGTTATAAATTTACAGACAATAAACAACTTAATGTATCATACAAAATATCTTCAATTAACCCTACTATTAGCGAATTACAACCAGTACCTGATAATTCTAATCCTAACTTTATTATAATAGGTAATCCAAAATTATTACCAACTTTTAGTCATGAAGTTAATTTAAATTACAATTCTTGGAAATCTATAACAGGAAGTTACACATGGTTTGGTGGTAATTTTATTTATACTAACAGCGATATTACAACGTCTGTTGTTATTGATAGTATTGGTAGAACGGTTTCCAAAAATGTAAATGTTGATGGTGATTATTTAGCAGAAGTTTATGCTGGAACTAGTAAAGCATTTTTCTCTAAAAAATTAGAAATTATGCCAAATGCAAATGTTTCTTATTTAAGTAATAAATCTTTTATTAATAACGAGCTAAATAAGGCAATAGACATAAAAACAAGTATGTCGTTAGAATTTAAATTTAATTTTGAGAAAGTTACTGCAAGTTTAATGCCTTGGTATTCTTACAATTATGCTTATGCATCTATTAACACTGGTAATATTAAACCGTATACATCAGAAGGAATAGTAGCAAATGTAAGTGTAAAATTACCTAAAAGATTTGTTGTAGAAACTGATGCTGATTATAATGTTAATGCTAAAAGAACAAATGGTTACAATATTAGTTACGTTGTTTGGAATGCATCCTTACAAAAAACATTCTTTAAATTAGATAATTTCATTTTAGGGGTTTATGCCTATGATATTTTAAATCAAAATATTAGTGTTAACAGAACAATTACTACTAATGTTGTAACAGATACAAAAACCAACATTATTACACGTTACTTTTTATTAAAGGCTACTTTTAAATTTAATAGTAATAAAACTAAGGAGGTAGAAGATGAAATGTAATTTATATTTAATATTCATTTCATTTGTATTTATAGCTTCCACTATAAGTTCACAAATTAATCATGGTAAAATTACCTATGAACGAAAAACTAATTTGTATAAAAAATTTAAAAATATTGATGAAATAACAGAATGGGTTAAAGAAGACGAGAAAATTAAAATAGACATGTTTGAATTGTACTTTAACGACTCTCTTTCTTTATTTAAAGCTCAAGAGAGTGATTTAGTTGACAAAAAAGGTTGGGCAACAAATAAGAACATTGTTTATCAAAATAGAAATACACAAAAGCGTATAACTATTAAAACTATTTGGGGCGAACGATTTACTTTAGATGATTCGATAAGAATTTGCAAATGGAAAATTACAGATAACAAAAGGAATATTTGTGGGTTTCAATGTAGAAAAGCAATTTTAAACGTAAGCGATAGCATTAGATTATATGCATGGTTTTGTAGTGAATTAAATGCTACCATTGGACCTGAGAGTTTAGGTGGTTTACCTGGTACAATATTAGGACTAGCAACAGAAGATGGCGGTGTAATTTATTTTGCAAAAACTGTAGAAGTAATTAATCCAAATATGGAAACTTTATTACCCACGAAAACAAAAGAAAAGTTATATAAAACTGCTGCTCTAAAGGCACAAATTAAAAAGGACTTTGGTAATGATAGATGGGGTAAACTCATGATGTTTAATCAATTTGAAGTTTGGTAATTTTCTTTCTTTTCTTAATTACTTAACTTTACAATTCATCTGCTCATTTCAACAACTCATAGTTTTTGGCTATAGTTATAGTTAATCATAAAGTATTATTGCATCATAAAACAATAAATACACTTTATAATTAACTTATGAATCTAAAAAAAGCATTACTACCAAGCATTTTAAGTCTGCTATTTACTACTGGGCTATTTGCTCAAAGTTTAACACAAACTATACGAGGCACAATAAACGACAAGGTATCTAAAACAGGATTAATAGGAGCAACAATATCTATTGTTGGAACAAATCCTATAATTGGCGATGTATCGGATATGGATGGAAAATATAAAATTGAAAATGTATCACCAGGAAGATATGATTTAAAAGCATCCTATTTAGGCTACAAAGAAGTATTAATTCCAAATGTGCTTGTTACTTCAGGAAAGCAAGTAATACTAGAAATTGAAATGGAAGAAAACATTAAAACAACAGATGAAGTTGTAATTAGTGCAACCAAAAACCATGAAACAAACAATGAAATGAGTACCATATCATCACGTTCATTTTCAATGGAAGAAGTAAATAGGTATTCTGGTGGTATGGGAGACCCAGCAAGATTAGCAGCGAGCTTTGCTGGCGTAGTAATGCCAAACGACCAACGCAATGATTTAGTTATTAGAGGAAACTCGCCAAACGGTGTATTATGGCGTGTTGATGGACTAAACGTTCCTAACTTAAATCACTTTTCGGCATTAGGTTCAACTGGTGGACCAATTAGTGCATTAAATACAAACATTTTAAAAAATTCAGATTTTATGACTTCCGCTTTTGCCCCAGAATATGGCAATGCAACAGCTGGTGTATTTGATATCGGTTTTAGAAAAGGCAATGCCGAAAAAAGAGAACATACTTTTCAATTTGGAGCTTTTACAGGTTTAGAATTAATGACAGAAGGCCCTTTAAATAAAGAAAAAGGATCATCCTATATGATTGCATATCGCTATTCGTTTACTGGATTAGCACAAAAGGCAGGGTTTTCAATAGGTACAGCTGCTAACCCACAATACCAAGATATTGCATTTAAAATTTCTGGGGGAAAAACAAAACTTGGAACTTTTTCATTATTTGGATTAGGAGGAACGAGTCAAATAGAATTTTTACACGATAAAATTGATAGCACAGATGTTTTTGCTGACCCATCGAGCGATAGTTATAGCAAAAGTACAATTGGACTTTTAGGCTTATCACATATAATACCTGTTGGAAAAAAATCATTTGTTAAAACTGTTATAGGTGGTAATTACAGCGAAAATTCTTATAAGCAAGATACACTCAATGCAAATAAAGAAAATCCAGCAAGGCTTATGGAATTAACATCAAAAGAAATTCATTATACATTAAACACCTCTTTCAATTCAAAAATAAACTCACGCTTAAATATTAAAATTGGGACTATTGTAGAACTATTGGATTTAGATTTAGCTTTTAAAACTAGACAATATACTCCAACATGGCAAAATATATGGGATTTTAAAGGAAATACATTACTAACTCAAGAATATGCCCAGGCTAAATATTCTTTAACTGAAAAACTATCGGTAACAGGTGGTTTACATGCACAACAACTATCACTAAATGGATCTTCATCTATTGAACCACGTTTAGCGCTTAAATTACAAACAACCAATAAAAGTGCTTTTACATTAGGCTATGGATGGCACGAACAAATGCAAGCATTAACAGTGTATTTTTATGAGTCACAAAACCCTGATGGCACTTATAATAGAGATAATCAAAAATTAGAATTTTCGAGAGCTCAACATGTTGTATTAGGATATGACTTTTTACCAGCTAGTGATTGGAGAATTAAAGCGGAAGTGTATGCACAGTTATTAAGTAATATAGCCATATCAGACACAACCAAAAATAGTTTTTCTGTTTTAAATGAAGGAGCATCTTTTGTACCAACACAACAAGGTCGCTTGGCAAATAAAGGAACAGGAACAAATTATGGTGCCGAATTAACAATAGAAAAGTTTTTTACAAAGGGCTATTATGGTTTACTTACTGCATCTGTATACGAGGCTAAATACAAAGGAAGTGATGGCATTGAGCGAAACACAGCTTTTAATGGCCGATATACATTTAACTTTTTAGCAGGAAAAGAATTTAAAGTAGGAAAAGAAAAACAAAATGCATTTTCAATTGACACTAAATTTACAACAGCAGGTGGCAGACATTACACGCCGGTTGATTTAGCAGCATCTCAATTGGCACAACAACAAATATTGCAAGGAGATGCCTATGCTTATAGCCAACAATTACCTAACTACTACAGATGGGATTTAAAATTTGGTTTTAGATACAATAGTAAAAAACACAAAATTTCACATTCTATATTTTTTGATTTACAAAACATTACAGGGCAAAAAAATATTTTCGCAAAACAATACAATAAGTTAAGCAACCAAATTAATACAACTTACCAAAATGGATTTTTACCTAACTTTGTTTATAAAGTACAGTTTTAAAAAATACTAATTATTAAAAAAACATACAAAATAACAGCTATTGTACTTGCCTTATTAATAGGGCTGTATCCAGCAATCTATTTTATTATTGATAAAAAATTTGGATTATTAAACACAAAACCAGAAGAACTGTTAGGAAGCATTTACTGGAATGTATTTTTTTACTTACACATAATTTTTGGAGGAATTTCTTTATTAATTGGATGGATTTTATTCATAAAAAAAATACGACTCACAAAAATTAGTTTACATAAAACGTTAGGAAAAATATATATAAGTTCTGCATTAATAAGTTCCATTTCAAGCTTATATATTGGACTTTATGTTACTGGTGGCATTATTGCTTCAATAGGTTTTATTTGTTTAGGAATTGCTTGGTTTTACACTACCTTAAGAGCTTATGTACATATTAGAAAAAAACAAATAATAAAACATGAACAATTAATGATTATTAGTTATGCCTTATGTTTTGCCGCTGTTACACTTCGCATTTGGCTCCCAATACTAGAAGTTGTTTTTGGTGACTTTAATACCGCTTATATTATAACTGCTTGGTTATGTTGGATACCTAATTTAATAGGCGCACTATTATTTATTAAACATAAAAAATCAACTATAAATTCTATTTCGTAAATTTAAACTATGCTTAAAAAAACTGGTCGCTTTATATACATGATACTATTAGGCATAGGAGTATCCTTTTTGCTTAGTTATATAACGAAATCATCAGCTACTGGCTGGATGAAATTTTTTGATATACTAACCTCAATATTTATTACAGTTTTAGTCTGGGAAGGCAATTTAAGGATTGACAAATTTATTAATAATAGATTCCCTTGGCAAAAATCTCCTGTTAAACGAATTGCAATACAATTACCTATAAGCCTTTTTTATACAACTCTAATTATGTTCTACTCTATGGTAGCATTTAATAATTTTATTTGCATACAAACAAAAGAAGTAAAAGAGTCCTTTATAAAATTTCCAATTATTATTGGAACCCTAGTTACATTTGCTATGCTAACAATTGAAATTAGTATGCAATTTTTTCAAAAATGGAAAGACTCCTTAATTGAAGTTGAAAAATATAAAACCGAAAGTACACAAGCTCAATTACAAAATTTAAAAAACCAAATAAATCCTCATTTCTTGTTCAATAATATGAGCGTTTTATCTTCATTAGTGTACAAAGATCAAGATAAGGCTGTTGATTTTATAAATCAATTATCCAAAGTGTACCGCTATTTATTGGACAATAAAGACACAGAGTTGGTAAGTTTAAAAGATGAACTAACCTTTATAAAATCATACACATATTTACTAAAAATACGATTTGATAGTAATATTAATTTTGATTTTGCTATTTCCTCAATTTCCGAAAACAAATTATTACCACCAATGGCATTGCAAATATTAATCGAAAACGCTATTAAACACAATGAAATTTCGAACGAACAACCATTAACAGTTACTATTTCATCCTTAAATGATGAGCAATTAGAAGTAAGAAATAACATATATTTACGCTCAGTAAGTGAACCAAGCAATAAATCTGGTTTACCAAACATTATAGCTCGATATTCATTTTTTACAGAAAAACCAATCGAAATCATTGACGATTCAAAAACATTTATTGTAAAACTTCCTTTACTAAACTCTAAATGAAAGCAATTATAATAGAAGACGAAAAATTATCGGCCGAACATTTAAGCAATTTATTAAAACGAATAGATGCAAGTATTGAAATAATTGCCAATTTTGATTCGGTAAAAAAAAGTGTAGAAGCTTTTCAAAAGGGAATAAAAGCAGATGTGTTATTTTGCGATATACATTTAGCAGATGGATTAAGTTTTGACATTTTCACAAAAACCGCCATTGATACCCCAGTTATTTTTACTACCGCTTATGATGAATATGCCATAAAAGCATTTAAATTGAATAGCGTTGATTACTTGCTTAAACCAATAGGCCACGAAGATTTAAATCTTGCTATTGATAAACTAAAAAAAATAACTCAGCATCAACAAATTAATGTATTTGAAAATATTGCCAATGCATACCAGCAGTTACAAAAGCAATATAAAAATAGGTTCATGGTAAAAATGGGCGATAACATTGTATCAATTAAAAGTGAGGAAATACTTCATTTTATTGCCGAAGATGGAATTACTCTTTTAATAACCAACACTAAAAAACGCTATTCAATAGATTACACTTTAGATCAAATAGAAAATTTAATTTCCCCCGATTTATTTTTTAGAATTAATAGAAAGGTTATTATAAACATTAATTCTATTCAAAAAGTGAGTGCTTATTTTAACAGTCGCTTAAAAATTAATACCGATTTGTTAGAAGACGAATCTGCTATTGTAAGCCGAGAGCGTGTAAGCGATTTTAAATCGTGGTTAGATAAATAGAATTCTTCAATTTTTTATTGTTCTTTTTGCTTGGCAAAAAAGAACCAAAAACCCAAGGCGAAAGACCAACTCCATTTTTTTATCACACAAAATGCCTACGCTATACCACCTAAAAAAATGCAGTTCGCACTCTTTCGCCAAAAGCCACCGCACAATTACCAAAGTATGATAGATGATATAAAAATGTTGCTTACCTTTTTATTTTCTGTAAATGCAATCTATAAAAAAAAATAACACCTTAAATTACTTTACTATATTTATACTCAATCTGTATAAATAGTACTTATTAAAATACATCAAAACTTATAACCCAGTATATTTCTTAAATATTTTTATAGCTAATGCTAATAAAATAACTCCAAATACTTTTTTAAGAATAGCTATCCCTCCTACTCCTAACAAACGTTCGAGCCTATCCAAATTTTTTAAAACAAAAAATACAATAATTACATTTAAAAAAATTGCAATAATAATAGATAGAACATTGTATTCTGCCCTAATAGATAACAATGTAGTTAATGTACCAGTACCCGCTATTAATGGAAATGCAAGTGGAACAACAGAAGCCGTTGCAGGCATAGTTTCTTTAGAAATTTGAATTCCTAAAATCATTTCCATTGCTACTATAAAAATAAGAATAGAACCTGCTAAGGCAAAATCTCCAATTGTAATTCCAATAATATTTAAAATTGTATTACCAACAAATAAAAATACTAGCATTATTCCTAATGAAACCAATGATGCCTTAGGCACGTCTATACTACCAGTTTTTTGTTTTAAACTAATAATTACAGGAATTGACCCTATTATATCAATAACAGCAAAAAGAACCATCGTTACTTTTAATATTTCTATTATATCAAATTTTAAATCCATAAATGTTTTTTTTGGGCAAAGGTAGTTTTATTTTACTATTTTTGAATATGCAAAAATTAATCATAATATCTATTATTACTGTGTTCCTAGGAGCATGTACTCAAATGAACAGCGATTCTGAAAAAACTATTACAAAAGGCGAGGATACTGTTGCGAATATGGATGTTTCTGTTTCTAAACTTGATGTTGTTGAAGAGCTTGCAGCTATTGATGCGCCAGCTGAACACAAATTACTATTTAGAGCAAGTGGAATTGAACCAGGTTGGTTTGCTGAATTTTATGAAAATAAATTAAGGTTAGTTGTAAATTACGGACAAGACAGTGTTATACTAAATACTGAGTTTAAAGGTATTGATGACAGTAAAGGGTTTCAATTTGCTGAAAAAACTAAAAACTTAACTATTACTATCGAAAACAAATCTTGTGTAAACGAAGGTAGTGGCGATAAAGAAGATAGAAAAGTTACTGTTGAATTAAATAAAAAAACTTACAAAGGCTGCGGTTCATTTGTAAAATAGATTTCACCTTTTTTCTTTTAGATTGATTTAATAACAATTGTTTTTTCATTCAGTATATAATAAGTCAAGGATTTTTCTACATTGGATGTTTTATGTCCTTTCCTATAGAAAAAAAACAAAAATTTTAATCCCAGTCGTAATGGCTATTGCTATTCGATGATTTCATATCTTTAGTAGCAAAAGGAAGTTTGCCATAAATGCCTGGGCAATTAAAATTAGTTTTATCAATTCGTCTGTATCTATAATCAACACCAATATAATAGTTCACCCAGAAAGTAGTTTGAAATCCTAAATGTGCTTTATGTTCAGCTTTATTAATTTCTAAAACAGGGCCAATAGATAATCCTGCAACTCCTATTCCTGTTTGCACTTCACTGTATAGTCTTGTTCGTTTCTTACTAAATTCAATACCTCCATCTATACTGTAAGGAACATTTTTCACATTCCAATAAGCTAATTCTATTGCCCATGAAAAATGCCTCTTTTCACCTCCAAAGTTATAGTGTAACATAGGACCTATAGTCCAAACAACCTGCCCAAAAGTTTTTAAATTAAAATTTAATAAAAATATGATTAATAGGATAATTATTTTTTTCATGAATGTTTTTGGTTTAGTTAACTACATTAAATAGCATAGAGTAAAAGATAAAAATAATTTTGAAACAATGAATAAAATTTTACTATTTTTTTAATTATTTGATTGTATATAGAACTGTACTTTACTTGTTTGTAATAACAGTATAACTGTTCGGAAGATTAACAACATAAATTTAATAAAATATTATCCAATTAGATATAATCACTAGCATTTATGAATAATAGCAAACATTTCCTTCAAACGCCAAATATGGCTTAGATACTATCACTAGTATCTATTTTTTTTATTATAAATACAAAATTGTCACTTACTAGGCAATTTGAATTATAATTTTAAAACATATGATATGAAAACACTATACTTCCTAATTATTTTAAAAGCCACTTGTTTATTCTCACAAAATACTGTTGAGCAAACAGAATTAAATCTTTATTTAAAATGCATAGAAGGTGGCATTTTTGCCAACCAAGAAGTTGTATTTACAAATACTGAAGATGGCAGCATTAGTAAAGCCAAATCAGATGCTAGTGGTCTTTTAAAAATACTATTATCATGTGGTTCAACTTATGAATACAAAATTCAAAATTTTTCAGAAAAACAATTTATTACCATTCCGCCACAGCGATTAAGTATGATGAAAAGTAGTTTAACTTATAGTAAAAATGATGTTGCGTTTACTGAAAAGTTTAAAATGAAAAGTCAACAAATAAAAGACTTAGAAAACATTGTTAAAGAATTCCCAGATACCATTAGTACCGACAAAAATTTGAAATACAATTTAATACAAAATCAGAACTTTTCGAGTTTAGCAATTACATTGTATGATATTCACAATAAACCATTACAATACGAACTTATAATATTATCCGGCCGGAAGTATAAAAAAAGTTTTAAAGGCAGCACAAGCAATAATGGTACAGCAAAATTCATATTACCAAAGGGCGACATTTACGATATTTCATTTAAGTATGATAAAAACTTTGATGTAAAAGAAATTA
>CALMMX010000226.1 GCA_937868545.1 uncultured Bacteroidota bacterium | reverse complement strand
AAAATAAAACTTAGTGCAATAATTGAGTAAAATGATATTAATCTTTTTTTCATTATAATTATAATTGTAAGAACATCAAATTTAATAAAATAATAACAATACCTAAAATAAAATTAAGATATGTTTATACTCCTAAAAAAATTCAATTCTTGTATACTGCCACTATAGAAGTGAAAAAGCCAATGTTTTGCTAAATTACAACCAAATCAAATAAATTATTAGTTTTGCCATTAGTTTTAAGCATAATAGCACTATTAAATTATAAAATATGTCTGTTCACAAAGAAGTAAAAAAAGTAACAACACATCAATTACAAGAAATGAAACGTCGTGGTGAAAAAATTGCGATGTTAACTGCATACGATTATACCATGGCAAAAATTATTGACCATGCCGGTATTGATGTTATTTTAGTTGGTGATAGTGCAAGTAATGTAATGGCAGGACACGAAACTACTTTACCTATTACATTAGATCAAATGATTTATCATGCGTCTTCTGTTATTAGAGCAATTGATAGAGCTTTAGTGGTGGTTGATTTACCATTTGGGTCATACCAAGGAAACTCAAAAGAAGCATTAACTTCTGCCATTAAAATTATGAAAGAAAGTGGTGCCCATGCTGTAAAAATGGAAGGTGGACGAGAAATTAAAGATTCTGTGGAGCGTATTTTATCTGCAGGTATACCAGTAATGGGACATTTAGGTTTAACTCCACAATCAATATATAAATTTGGTACTTATACCGTAAGAGCTAAAGAAGAGGAGGAAGCTAACCGTTTATTAGAAGACGCTAAATTACTTGAAGAATCAGGTTGTTTTGCCATTGTAGTTGAAAAAATACCTGCAAAATTAGGTGAACAAGTAGCACAACATACTCAAGTGCCAATTATTGGAATAGGAGCAGGGAGTGGAGTTGATGGGCAAGTACTAGTTACCCACGATATGCTTGGCATGACGCACGAATTTAGCCCTCGTTTTTTAAGACGTTATTTAAATTTATATGATAGCATGAATGGTGCTTTCCAACAATATATCAAAGACGTAAAAAGTAAAGATTTTCCTAATAGTACAGAACAATATTAATTAAATGAAACCATCAATACCACGTGGTACCCGCGATTTTGGACCTGCAGAAATGCAGAAACGTCAATTTATTTTCAATATCCTAAAAAATAATTTTCAATTATTTGGTTATTCACCAATTGAAACTCCAAGTATGGAGAATATCTCTACTCTTACAGGAAAATATGGTGAAGAAGGCGATCAACTCATTTTTAAAATATTAAATTCCCGAATTCACGAAAGTAAGGATGATAAAAAAGAAACCTTAAGAAATGAATTTAATACTTCTTTAGAAAAATCATACAATTCAGAATTACTTACCGAAAAAGCATTGCGTTATGATTTAACAGTGCCTTTTGCTCGATATGTAGTGATGAATAACCACACTCTTACTTACCCATTTAAACGTTACCAAATACAACCCGTATGGCGTGCCGATAAACCACAAAAAGGCCGATACCGCGAGTTTTACCAATGTGATGCTGATGTTATTGGTTCTAATTCTTTAATAAATGAATTGGAATTAATAGCCATGATTGATAAATCATTTTCTGAGTTAAATATTCCAGTATTATTGAAATTTAATAATCGTAAAATATTAAGCGGAATTGCAGAAATTTTAAATGCTAGCGATAAAATAATTGATATTACTGTTGCGATTGATAAGCTTGATAAAATAGGTAAAGAAGGAGTAATAAAAGAATTAACAGAGAAAGGAATTTCTGCTGAATCAATTGCTCAATTAGAGCCATTGATAGATTTATCAGGAACAAATGAAAATAAAGTAGTTGTTTTAAAATCATTTTTACAGCAAAGTGAAATTGGTAAAAAAGGAATTGAAGAAATTGAATTCTTATTAAACAATATAAATACACTTTCTATTAAACATATAACACTCGAATTAGATATAACTCTAGCACGTGGTTTAAATTATTACACTGGTACTATTTTTGAAGCCAAAGCAAATGCAGGAACTTTTACTCCAAGTATTTTAGGTGGCGGTCGTTACGATGATTTAACAGGTATTTTTGGATTAAAAGGATTATCAGGTGTTGGAATTTCTTTTGGTGTTGATCGTATTTATGATGTGATGGAAGAATTGAATTTATTTCCTGAATCGGTTAATCGCCTATCTACAACCAAAATTTTATTAGCCAACTTTGGAGATGCAGAATTATTACACTGTCTTGGTTTAGTTTCTAAATTAAGAGCTTTAGGAATTAATGCAGAAGTTTATCCTGATGTTGTGAAGAAAATTGCCAAACAATTTGAATATGCTGATAAAAAACAAATTCCATTTGTGGGGGTTGTTGGTGGAAACGAAATGAGTAATAATACCATAATGCTTAAAAACATGGCATCTGGAACTCAAGAAGAACTTTCAATTGAGCAATTAATTGCGCATTTATCTTAATTCTTATTAAGTAATTTAATTTTATATTTTGTGATAGCTATTCATAAATAGCTATCACTATTGCTTTGTTAAAAAAACTATTAACTCAGTTTGAGTTTAAAAATTAAAAATTGTACATTGCATACACAGTATTAAAATATGGAAATTGATTTAGTTGCAGAAAAAAAAGAGATTTTAAAAAGATACAAAGACCTAATAAACGCTTGTAAACGCCGTTTAGAACCAGGTGATAAAGAAATTATCCGAAAAGCTTTTGAAGTATCGGTTGATGCTCATAAAGAAATGCGCCGCAAATCGGGTGAGCCATACATTTACCATCCAATAGCTGTTGCTCAAATTTGTGCCGAAGAAATTGGCTTAGGTACAACTGCTATTGTTTGTGCTCTATTACATGATACTGTTGAAGATACAGATATTACTTTAGAAGATATTAAAGGAATGTTTGGAGATAAAGTCTGTCAGATTATTGACGGACTCACAAAAATTTCTGGAGTATTTGATCAAACCTCTTCCATACAAGCTGAAAATTTCAGAAAAATGTTGCTTACTCTTTCAGAAGATGTTAGAGTTATCTTAATTAAATTAGCTGATAG
>CALMMX010000225.1 GCA_937868545.1 uncultured Bacteroidota bacterium | reverse complement strand
TATCAAACCTACAAATCCTTCATTAAAGCCTTATACAATTCTACCATTCCTTCAATGTCTTTTTTGTGAACTTTTTCGTCTGGTGTATGTACAAACTGCTCTGCTGCACCCACAAAGCACCAATCCCAAACATTTTCTGCCATTTGCAATTCTTTTGCATCACTTCCACCTGAGCCTTCTACCTCTAATTGAAATGCTATCTTATTATTTTTAGCTATTTCAATTATTTTATTTACATAACTTCTACGTGGAATCATACTATCACGCATACTAATTACAGGTCCTTTTGCTGGAAACACACCATCCGAAATCCAAGAAATATCGGATATTAAGGCTTGTGAAATTTTGTAATTATCCACCAAATATTTTTGTAAGTAAGATACACTTCCCCCACCATGTTCTTCCCATGTGCTAAATACAATTGCACCATCTTTTAATGTTTCTGCTACTTTTAGAGCGTTATATACACCAAGGCGGTTATCCATATAACAACATTGCACATACTCTTTATCTTCCCTCCAATTAGCTTTAAATACCAACTCAGTACCTGTTTCAAAATTACGTTTTGCTTTATATTCAAGCATATCTTTCACAACATTTAAAGTTGCTTCACACTTTCCTTTATCATCTTTACCAACTAACTCATATCCTTTTTCTATTCGTGGGCCCCCAATTTTAACTAACTGTTTCCCATAACGTACTGTAAAGCCAATACTATCTGTATGAGCAAAAATAGCAGTACGTGGTTTACCAAAAATTAATATTATATTATCCTGAAAACCTTTTCCATGAATAACTTTAGGTTTATGTTTCCAGTTTTTAGATTCTGTTTTTATATATTCTAATAAAAATTCTTTCATAGCCACTTCATTGCCACTTGGCGAATGAATAGCACACATTGTTTTTAAAAGGGACAAGTTCATAATGGTAATTTACATTTAAGATAACCAAATGTAATTAAATGAATTAATATAATTAAAAAAAATCTATTTTAAGAACTGCTTAATTATAATGTATATTTGAAATCATTAAAAGAATAAATAATATGTCATTTTCTAATTTAGGATTAAGCGATGCTTTAATTAATGCATTAAGAGAACAAAAGTATGAACAGCCCTACCCTATTCAAAAAGAGGCTATTCCTGCAATATTAGATGGTAAAGATATATTAGGAATTGCTCAAACAGGTTCAGGTAAAACTGCCAGTTATGTATTACCCATACTTCAACAATTTCAAACATTAGGATCATCTAAAAACAGACATATTAAATCATTAATATTAGTTCCTACACGTGAGTTAGCTGTTCAGGTAAATGAAGTATTTAAGGTATTAGGTAATAGTTTACCTAATAAAATAAAATCACTTGCAGTGTATGGTGGAGTTTCTATAAATCCGCAAATGATAGAGTTACAAGGCACAGAAATTTTAGTGGCTACTCCAGGTAGATTATTAGAGTTAATTTCTACGAATGCTGTTTCTCTTTCCGCTGTAAAAATTTTGGTGTTAGATGAAGCTGATAAAATGCTAAATCTTGGTTTTGCCGAAGAAATGGCAAAGTTGTTTTCTTTATTACCAAAAAAACGTCAAAACCTTTTGTTTTCAGCAACATTGAGCGACGATTTAAACTTAATTAATAAAAGTTTATTAAGAAATCCGGTTGTTGTTAAGGTTGAAGAAGAAATTAAAAACTTAGATTTAACTAAACAATTTGCCTATTTAATTTCAGAAGAAAAAAAGGGTCCATTACTTAGATACATTATTAAAGAACAAAAAATAAAACAAGTTCTTATTTTTTGTTCATCGGTTCACAGAGCAGATGCCGTGGCATTAAAGCTTAATCAAAATGGAATAGACGCCTTTGCAATACATAGTAAAAAAAGTCAGGAAGGAAGAACAGAAGCTTTAAACTTTTTTAAGGCTGGCAAAGTAAAAGTACTAGTGGCAACTGATTTAATGGCTCGAGGTATTGATATTAAATTTTTACCTCATGTAATCAATTATGAATTACCAAGATCTCCAAAAGATTATGTTCATCGTATTGGTAGAACTGGTCGTGCAGAAGCTTCAGGAGAGGCTATTTCTTTAATTAGTCCAACCGAAGAACACCATTTTAAAGTAATACAAAAGAAAATGAAAAAACATGTTACCTTAATTGATGGTAACATGTTTAATTTAAAAGGTTATTAATTTTTAATATGCAATTTTTTTCAATTTAGCCTTAACAGCTTCGTTTGGTTCTACTAAAGGTAAACGAACATAAGACTGCGTGATTTTTTTATTTGCTAAAACAACTTTTACACCACCAGGATTTCCATCGGCAAATAATTGTTCCGTAATTTCCATTAACTTATAATGCAATTTTTGTGCAGTTTTTAAATCATGAAATAAAGCAGAACGAACCATATCACTAAAATCTTTTGGATATGCATTAGCCACAACCGATATTACACCATCTGCACCACTAGCAATTAAAGGCAATGTTAGATTATCATCTCCACTAATAATTAAGAAATTATCCGGACGGTATTTAATAATTTTCATGCATTGCTCTATATTTCCGCTAGCTTCTTTTATTGCTATAATATTTTTAAACTCGTTAGCTAAACGAATCGTTGTATCCCAAGCAATATTTGAAGCCGTACGTCCAGGTACATTATATAATATAATTGGCAAAGGACTTACTTTAGCAATTGTTTTGTAATGCTGATAAATTCCTTCTTGTGAGGGTTTATTATAATATGGAGAAACAGATAATATAGCCGAAAAATCAGATAAATCATCTTTCATTAAAGATTCAACAATTTCTGCAGTGTTATTACCGCCAACACCTAACACTAATGGAACACGTTTTTTAGTTGTTTTAACTATATGCTCTATCACTTGCTTTTTTTCTTCTTTAGATAAAGTAGCAGTTTCGCCAGTAGTGCCTAATACTACTATATACTCTACTCTACCCTTTATTATATGCTCTACTAGTTTTGTAAGTGCAGGAAAATCAACTGCTCCTTTGTTTGTAAATGGTGTTACTATTGCTACACCTGTACCAGTAAAATTTATTGCTTTTGCCATAGTTTTATTTTGTTTTAATCATGTTTAAATATACAACAACTTGTTTTAAGTACTCTGAAATTGTATTAGTTTTATCAATAGTTATATCAAAAATTGGATTTTGAAATCGGGAAATTTTACAAGATGAAGGTATTAATTTACTAATTGATAATGCTTGAAGATTTTCTTCATCAGATAAGTTGATTAATAAATCATTTTTTTGATTTAAAAATTCATTTATCGCCTCTTGTTTTACTAATTGAAAAAAATAAAAACCTTTTTTATTAATAATTGTATGCTCAAAATGAGGTTTTGGAGCAGTTTCGGGCTTGCCGTTATAAATTACAATAACCTTTGTTTTTATGGATTGTTTACTACACGTATTTAAAAAATCAACCACATCGCTTAACTGATTATCATTGGCAATTATCAATACATTTTTTAGTTCATTCCAAGAAAAAAATTGCTTTACAACTTTAGGGCTTTCTTTTTTAGAAAGCAAGTACAAAGATATGTTAGAAATAAATCCCATTATTACTACTCTAATTTTTTAGCTTCATTCCAAAATACATCCATCTCTGCCAAACTACAATCTGCAAGTGCTTTGCCTTGTTCTAGTATTTTTTTCTCCATGTAATTAAATCTTGAAATAAATTTTTTATTTGTTTTTTCTAAGGCATCCTCTGGATTTACTTTTAAAAATCTTGCATAATTAATTAATGCAAAGAATACATCACCAAATTCATTTTCAATTTTAGCATTATTATCGTTTTCTGAATCTCTATAAGCTATTTCAACTTGCAATTCATTTATTTCTTCCTTTACCTTTTCCCAAACTTGATTTGGTTCTTCCCAATCAAAACCAATTGCCCTTGCTTTATCTTGTATTCTCAACGATTTTAGAAGAGAAGGCATACTGTTTGGCACACCTGATAGCGCACCCTTATTTCCTTCTTTTTGTTTTAATTTTTCCCAATTTTGAATAACTTCATCAGAATCACTCACTTCTACATCACCATAAATATGAGGATGACGAAAAATCATTTTTTCACATAAAGAATTTATTACATCAGTAATATTAAAATCATTGGTTTCACTTCCAATTTTAGAATAAAAAACAAGATGTAGCAAAATGTCACCAATTTCTTTTTTTATTTCATTTTTATCACCTTTTAAAATTGCATCACTTAACTCATAAGTTTCTTCTATTGTCAGATGACGCAAACTTTCCATAGTTTGTTTTTGATCCCAAGGGCATTTAGCTCTCAAATCATCCATAATGTTCAATAATCGTTCAAAGGCAGCTAATCGTGGGTCCATTTTTTTTGGTTTTATCTATCAAAAGTATCTAATTATTAACAAAAAAACTATTTTTTATAATCATGATTTCAAGCTTATTTTAATTCTATAAACCATTTTATTTTAATTAAAATGCACTAGTTTTAAATTTTACTTTTGCTATAATAAATGTAGATTTGTTTGTGCTTAAACAATTTGAAGTAAACATACATAAAAATGATTTATTTAGCAAAGCTGATAAATTGCTAGTAGCTTTTAGTGGAGGTATTGATTCTATTGTTTTATCTGATCTTTTACATAAATTAGGATATACATTTGATTTAGCACATTGCAACTTTCAACTAAGAGGAACTGAGGCTAATGAGGACACAGAATTTTGTAAAAACTATGCTGAACAAATACAAGCACATTGTCACATAACTTATTTTAATACAAGTACCTATGCCAAAGAAAATAAACTATCTATTCAAATGGCAGCAAGAGCCTTGCGTTACAATTGGTTTAAATCGTTAATTAAAACTCATGGCTATAACTATGTTTTAACGGCACATCATGCTAATGATAATGTAGAAACCTTATTTGTAAATCTAATAAGAGGTACTGGAATTAAAGGACTTAAGGGCATTCCTAAAAAACAAAATAATATTGTAAGGCCTTTATTATTTGCTACTAAAGAAGCAATTTTACTTTATGCAAAAAAAAATCAGCTTAAACACAGAGAAGATAGTAGCAATCAGGAAATTAAATATAAACGCAATTTTATAAGACACCAAATTATCCCTGAGTTAAAAAAACTTAATCCAATATTAGAGGAAACCCTTACCACTTCTATTAATTATTTTAATCAATCGTATGAAATAATTAAAAATTTTACTGCTACAAAATATTCAAGTATTTGCAAAATTGAAAATGAAAAACTTTTTATCGATATACAATTATTAGTAATTGAACCTCAAAAAGAAACCTTATTATTTGAATGGTTGCATGAAAAAAACTTTAAAGCCTCACAAATTGAACAATTAACTAATTTATTATTGAATGATGGTATTATTGGCAAACAATTCGAATCTGCCACTCACCAATTAACCATTGATAGAAAATATATTATAGTAAAAGAAAAAACACTAAATATTACAGAAGACGAATTTGTTATAACTTCTATAAATAACACATCTCATTTACCAATTGCATTGCAAATTAATGAGGTAAGTGACACTGAATATTCTTCAAATAAAAACGAAATTTTCATACAATATAGTGATACATTATTTCCATTAAAACTAAGGAAATGGAAAAATGGAGATAAGTTTCAACCTTTTGGAATGAGCGGTTTTAAAAAATTAAGTGATTATTTTAAAGACCAAAAACTATCAAAATTTGAAAAGGAAGAAGTTTGGATTTTGGAAAGCAAAGGTGAAATAGTTTGGATAGTTGGATTTAGACTTGACAACAGATTTAGAGTACAATCCTCAAATTCAAAAATTATACAAATAAAATTAGTTTAAGTGCATTTTTAAAGTGTCTTTAACATTCAAAATAGTGTCAATCGCTAATACTTTTACATTTGTATCTATTTGATTTTTTTGAGGAAACACATCGTCGAAATAATTACTTAAATCAATATTTTTATTTTTTGGAATCTTAAACTCATACAAATGTTTTTCAGGATTTGATAATTTATCACCAACTAACCATGCATTAAATGTTTTTAAAGTAACTACATTAGTTTCAAGGTGCTTTGCAAAAGCATGTAAGTTTGTAATGGAGGAATCAACTCTTACAATTTTAAATTTAGGAAAAGTTGCAGTGTTATTTAATTTATTATTTATTCCAAAATGTTTTGGGTTTGATAATAAAGTTTTGAATGCTAATATTCTATAAATAAAACTTCCCGTTTCATTATTTAATAATAAATCGTAATAATTTGTAGTGTTTTGTTTTTTTAAGGCGTTTTGAATACCGCCAATCCCAACATTATATGCAGCAGCAGATAGTGTCCAATTTTTAAAATAGGCATATCCTTCTTTAAAATGCTTACATGCAGCTATGGTAGATTTTTCAATATCGTAACGTTCATCTACATCATTATTTATAATCAATCCATAACCTTGCGCTGTATTTGGCATAATTTGCCAAAAACCAGCAGCTCCCATAGGAGAAATTACATTTGACAAATGACTTTCTATGACTGCTACATATTTAAAATCATCAGGAACACCTTCTTTTGCCAATATTGATTCTATTAATGGAAACCATTTTTTTGCTTTATTGAACAACAGAAGTGAAGAACTTTTCCAAGATTTATTTCCAAAAAATTCTTTCTCTAAATTTTCTTTAATTTCAAAATCATTTAAAGGAACTTTTTCTCCTGCAAAAGATAAATTTGCAGGAAGGTTCAAACCAAGTACTTCAAAATTAGTGTTTTCATAATCAAGAAATGAATTTCTAATTTTATAAACAGAAATACTTGATAGATTAATTATGATGGACCAAAACACCATTAACAATAGGATTTTTTTAAAATCTATTATTTTGAACCACCATTTTTTAAGTATTTGAAAAGAATGTATCACTTTCTTTTTATAACTGTATTTAAATATAAAGTTACAAATACCAAACAACAATATGTTATGGTACTAATTAGCATAAAAATGCTGTAGTTAGTAATTAATTTAAAGGCTAAACCTACACCTATAAATTGCAAAGCAAAAAACAAAATTGCAATTCGTTTTTCTGTTATTCCTTTAAAAAATAAGTGATGTGTAGTATGGTCTTTGCCACCAATAAATGGAGATCTACCACTTTTAATTCTGTTTATAAAAACGGTTGCAGTATCTACTAAAGGTAATATAAATACAGCCGCAGTAACTACAAACCCAATTATAACACCATTAAAACTAACAACTGAATTTCCAACAAGAGCAACTGAATTCCAACAATAATCAATTCCAATTACAGCTAAAAACACTCCCAAAAACTGGCTCCCAGTATCACCCATAAACATTTTAGCAGGATGCCAATTATAAATTAAAAAGCCCAACAATGCACCTAAGGTTCCAATACTTAAAATAGAGACGGCATTGAAAATTGAATTCAATTGTAAGTTTAATGCAATTACAAAAAACAAAATTACTATTGATACAGTAGTAGTAATTGCATCCATATTATCAAGCATATTGATTGAATTCATTAACCCAATTATCCAAAAAAGTGTAAACGAAAAATTTAATGCCTCTGAAGAAAAAATAGAAATTTTCGTGTTGGTAAAATATAATATAAGACCACAAACTAATTGCACTATAAATTTCAATAAAGGCTTTGTGTTATATGCATCATCAGCTAATCCCATTAAAAAAGCCATTGTACAAACAGTTAACACACCAACAATTTTTAAATTACTAAAATGTAGCGGAACAATATTATTAATAATGTTTAAAATTATAAACGTAATTAGGAAAATCACAAAAAATGATATACCACCTACCGATGGTTTAGAAGTTGCATTCCATCTAATTTCTTTAACAGGATTATTTCTTGAACCTAAATTTTGTGAAAATTTTAATAAAATTAAATTTATTAAAAACGAAAATACAAATGCAATGGTTAAAGCAAGTATTACAAATAATAAGGTGTTATTTTGGAAATAATTCATTAAAAAGGACTAATAAATTCTTTTAAACATGTTCCAACTTTATCTTTTTCAGATAATAGTGGGTTTTCAAGTATCCAATTTATTGCCAATTCAGTATCATTCCATAATAATGTACCCTCAGATTCTTTATTATATGTTTGTGTACATTTATAAGAAAAAATTGTGTTGTCTTCTATAGTTGCAAAACCATGAGCAAAACCTGGAGGAATAAAAAACATGGTTTTATTTTCTTCAGTAAGTTCAACACTTACATGTTGCCCATAGGTTGGCGAATTTTTTCTTATATCAACAGCAACATCTAAAACCGAACCCTTTATTACTCTTACTAATTTACCTTGAGCAAATGGAGGTGCTTGAAAATGTAATCCTCTTAAAACTCCTTTATTTGAAAGTGATTGATTATCTTGAACAAACTCAACAGGAATACCTTGTTTAGTAAATGCATCCTTATTATAACTTTCAAAAAAATAACCTCTAGCATCAGCAAATACTTTTGGTTTAATAATATATAGATCTTTTATTTTAGTTTCTATGATTTCCATAGTTTAATTTTACTTGATTTATTATTTACTTTATCTTCTTCATAATACCCACCTCCATAAGTGTTTCCATAGCCATAGCCATAACCATATTTATAACCATATGCACTTCTAGATGTATCAACACCATTTAAAATAATACCTAAATTTTTAATATTTCCTTCGTTTATTAATTTATCTAATATTTGAATAAAAGCTTTTTTAGAATAATCAGATCTAAAAACATAAATTGGAAAATCGGCCTTTTGAATTGTAGTAATACCATCAGTTACCAAACCAATTGGGGGATTATCAAAAACAATATAATCGTAAGTCTTTTTTAATTCTTCTATTAATACATCCAGCATATTGTCTATAATTAATTCTGATGGATTTGGAGGTATGGGGCCAGCAGTAATATAATCCAAATTTGGAAAATGGCTATGTTTAATGCATTCTTCTACTGGAGTCATTCCTGTTAAAATAGTACTCATACCAACATCGTTACTTACACCAAATCCTTTATGGATTTTAGGTTTTCGCATATCTAAATCAAGCAAAATAATTTTCTTACCTGTATATGCCAAAATACCAGCAATATTAAGACAAACAAAGGTTTTACCTTCACCAGAAATTGAAGATGTAATTGCTATAATTTTTGGACCTGGTTTATTATTTATAAAATTTAAGTTTGAACGTATACTTCTAAAAGCCTCAGAAATTTGGGCTTTTGGATTTTTATCTACAACTAATTGTGAAACAGGTACATCACTAACATATTTTGGTACAATACCTAAAACCGCTACTGAAGTATGTAATTGCTTAGTGATTTCATTTAAAGTTGAAATGGTATCGTGTAAGAAATACCTAATAAATACAATAAGTAATGAAATAACTAAAGCAGATAAAATAGCAATAAGAATAGCATTTTTGCTATTTGGCGAAACTTTTGCCCCAGCATTAATTGCTTTTTCTAAAATTACATTTTGAGAAACAAAACCTGCTTTAGAAATTGAGAATTCGGTTTTACGTTCCAATAACATAGTATAGTACTTTTCGCTAATGCTAAATAAACGCATTAAACGAGCATGTTCCATATCTTCATCTGGTTCGCGAACAGTTTTATTCTTATACTCTGATGATTTTTGCATTAAATTAGAGTATTTTGATTTATACTTTAACCTAACAGCATTAATAGCTTCAATTAATAATCGTTTTTGAGTTTCGATATTAAAATTAATTTGTTTAATATTTTCACTATTTGTTGTGGCTATGTAAAGTAAATTTTCTTTTTCAACTAATAATTGCTGGATTTTTGTAGTGTATTCTCGTATAGTAGATTCATCTTCAGTACCAGCTATTAATGATATTAACTGGTAAGTATCTATGCTTTTATTCTTATTAATATTTGCCTGAACCTCTGCTAAAAGCTTTTCTTCCAATTCAATTTTAAGCATTTGATCTTCAATATTTGTTAATCGCATTAAATCAGCAGTAACAACTTCATTTTTATCAGAATAATTATTCTCTTTTCTGAAATTTTGCAAATTATTTTCTGAAACTTTTAGAGCATCATAAACCAATTTTAATTGATCATCAATAAATGTTAAAATACTTTTTGAACTCTCACTTTTACGTTCAACATCGTATTTTAAATACTCTTCTGAAACCAAATTAACTAAATCTTTAGCTTTAAGTGCATTAATGTCTTTAACAGTTACTAAAATAGTTTTAGCGGCATCACTTAATAATTTTATTTCAAGCTTTGATTGTAATTCGGCAGTTACATCATCTTGGTTTTTCAGAATAAAATAAGACTTGTTTTCTGCTAATAACAAGCTCTTTATTTGACCAGATTCTAATTCGGAATTTAATGAAAAACTTAAATCAAAAAATGGTGAATTTAAAACAGTATTGGTATTAAATGGAATTACATTGTTTTTACCACCAGCAAAAAAAGTTATTTTACCTTTGGTAAGCGATGAGAATCTAATGTATATCTTAGTTCCATAAATTGCATTATTCTTTACATTAAATTTAACAAAATACGGTGATGATTTATAAAGCTCATTGTTTTTGAAGGTACCTTCATTAAAATAACTAATTTGAACTTCAGAATTTTGAATTACTTTTTTAAGGAAAATTTTAGATCTGATTTGTTCTATTGCCTCAGCTATTTTATTTCCTCCTCCATCAATTTGGTTAATCTGCAATATTTGATTTGCCTGTTCACCATCATTTATTTGAATTACAGAAGATGCTTGATAAATAGGTTGACTATATCTTAAATAAATAAATGCCAAACCAAAACTTAAAACAAATAAAAAAAGTACAATCCAAATACTTTTCTTAATTATATAAATCACCAAACCTAAATCTAATTCATTACTAAACTTAGAAACTCGATCTCTGTAACTATCAATTGTATTTTCTGACTGAGGATGTAGCAACTTATTTTTTTATAAATAAAGAATAAATAATAACTGTAGATGACAATAATGTTAAAATAGGGGCAATTTCTGTTACCAATGTTTTAGCAAATCTATATCGTGGTTCCACATAAATAATATCATTCGCCATTACCACAGAATTTCCAACATTAATACCATCAATTTTTGATAAATCCATTAAGAATACTTTAGGTTTATTGGTTCCATCATTTCTAATTAACTTCACTTTGTATGCCTTTCCATCTTCTTGAATACCACCGGTTAGCGCAAGGGCTTCAATTACGGTTGTATTACCATTTTGCAAATTTAACACTTGTGCTTTACCACCATTTCCTGGAAAAACTATCACACGTTTATTAATTACTTTTGCAGTTACAAAGGGTTTTACATAAAATTCGGTATACACTTGCTCTAAATAAGATTCAGCCTCAGGTATTGTTAAGCCAGACAACTTAATTCTACCAACTAAAGGCAATTTAGCAGTACCATCTCTATCAACTAAATAATCAAAATCAACTCTATTAAAATTGGCTGAAGAATTTGCTAAATCTATAATTTTGAATCCATCGTTTGAGAAAATACGTACTTGTACAATATCATTGCTTTCAATACGATAACTTTGCTTAATAATAGAATCGGCAATTTTATCATAAGTGTAATCATGAGGCGTTTTAAGCATTAAGTTCGATCTAAATACTTTACATGATGAAAATGCAAAAACAGTAAGAAAAAATAGAAAGTATTTATAAAATCGCATAGGTTTAATTTATGAATCAAAGTTAATATTTATCTGCTAATAACAAAAATCATGCTCTTTTTAATAATTGAGCATATATTTGCCTCATATCGTCTACTAGTCTTGTATAACTATATTTTGAAAGTGCCCAATTTATGCCATCTTCATACATTTTTGGTTCATTTTTACAGGCCTTTAACAAATTATCAAAAAAAGCCATTTTATCATTAACTTCTGATAAATAACCGCAATTTGGGTGCAAAACATCTTTTATACCTCCAACATTTGTAGAAACTACAAATTTACCTGCCGCTTGCGCTTCAATTATACTCACTGGTGTTCCTTCATTTAAGGAGGTTAAAGCAACAATATCGAGTCCATGCAAAGCAAAATCAATGTTAGTAATCCATGAAGTAAATATTACATCTGCCTCATCTTTAGGGTTTTCTGAAAATGAAACCTTATTTTGAACACAAAACTCTTTTATTTGCTGCTTTGTTTCACCATCACCAATAATAAAGGCTTTGAAATTAGTAATGTTATTTTGTTTTAAATAAGAAATCGACTCAATAAAAAGTTGATGATTTTTTATTGGAGCCAATCTACCAATTATACCAATGGCTAGTTGATTTTCAGATAAATTATATTTTTGGCGAAATTCTTTTCTATTCTCCTCTTTATTTACTGTGAATTTTGTTAAATCGAAACCTAGAGGAACAACATGAATTTTTTCTTTTGGTGCAATTTTAAATACTTCGGATAATTCTTGTTTTTGCAAATTACTGATTGCTATAATTGCTGTTGATTTTTTTGCTAAGTAGCGTTCTATAACTTTATAAAAATTAGTTTTTAATTTCCCAAAATAAGAATGAAATACATGCCCATGAAAAGTGTGTATAATTACAGGAACCTTGCAACTACTTGCTGCCAAGCGACCAATAGCTCCAGCTTTTGAAGCGTGTGTATGAACTATATCTGGCTTAAATTCTTTAATTATTTTTTTTATTTCTTTATACGCTGCGTAGTCGGATTTAAAATTAATTTCACGTTGAAATTGATTTAAAACAATTGGGTTTAATCCTAAACTTTCAGGAATAAACAAAGAACTGTCTTCTCCCTCCTCTTCTGGTCCACCCACAAGCATTGTTTCGTATTCAGGTGCTAAATATTTAGATAAGTAACTTACGTTATAAGTTATTCCTCCAATATTAAATCTGTTTATTATTCGTAGTACTTTTGGCAAAATTAGTTTGTGTTAAGTTGCGTTGACAATTCATTAAAATCAATTCCATCAAAATTCCCTGAACTCATCATTAATAATACCGAATTTGCTAATGATTTTGATTTTAAATAAGAAACTAATTCTTGGCTATTTGTATAAACTTTTAAATTTGGAGTATCAAAGTATTGCAAAACTTGCTCTGTAGTTATTTCTTTTAATTTTTTGTGTGCAATGGTATGCGGATTAAAATAAACAATTGCCTCATCAGCATCTTTCATAGACCCTTTGTATTCTGCTAAAAACGCTTCGTTTAAGCTACTAAAGGTATGTAATTCCATACATGCTAATATATGGCGATTAGTAAATTGTTGTTTAACAGCTTGTGTAGTTGCTTTTAGTTTAGAAGGCGAATGGGCAAAATCTTTATAAAAATTAAAATTATCTGTTTTACTTACTAATTCTAAACGTTTAGCGGCACCTTTAAAATTTTGTATTGCTTCGTAAAATTGTTCATTAGTAAGTCCTAATTTATTACAAACCAAACGAGCTCCGTTTAAATTCATTAAATTATGGTTACCGAAAATTTGCAATGGAACATCGCCTTTTTCTGTTTTTAAAAAGGTTACACCATTTGCATTAATATAATGGTTAGGAATAGAATAAGCTTCTTTAGTAATGTGATTAGCCATTCCAGATTTTGAGGCAACTTTTTGTAATTCTAAATCCTCATTACAATAAATCAGCGAGCCATTGGGTTCAATGAGGTTAACAAAAATTTCAAATTGATTTACATAATTTTCAAAGGTTGGAAAAACATTGATATGATCCCAAGCAATACCACTTAAAATTGCAATATTAGGTTTGTATAAATGAAACTTTGGTCGTCTATCAATAGGAGAAGCTAAATATTCATCGCCTTCAATAATTGCAATAGGCGCCTCATTGGTTAATTTCACCATGGTTTTAAATCCTTCTAATTGAGCACCAACTAAAAAATCAGTGTCTTTTTTATGAAAATTCAACACATGTAAAATCATGGCAGTAATAGTAGTTTTACCATGACTACCACCAATAACAACTCTTATTTTATCTTTAGTAGCTTCATAAATATACTCAGGGTATGAATATATTTTAAGTCCAAGTTCTTTAGCTCTTATAAGTTCAGGATTATCTTCGCGAGCATGCATTCCTAAAATTACAGCATCAATTCCTTGAACTAATTTTTCGGGAAACCAGCCAATTTGTTCGGGTAAAATACCAGCATTTTTTAAGCGCGATTTAGAAGGTTCATTAATTTCATCGTCACTTCCGGTAACAATAAATCCTTTTTCGTGTAAGGCCAAAGCCATATTATGCATGGCACTGCCTCCTATTGCTATTAAATGAACTCGCATACTTTTTTTACCGAAGTAAATAAATTTGCCCTTACCTTTTACAAGGTTTTTACACCATTTTAAACAGTAGAATGTTATTAATAAATGGAAATGTTAAAATGAAATATAAAATAGGATTTAAACCAAAACTAGGATTAAAAATTACTTGTCACATTTAATTTCCAACCAAATATCTACACAATTTTGATGAGGATGAGTTGGTTGAAAATGTAAGTCATATACATCCTCCGATTCTCCAAGCCATTCAAGATATACTATTTCTCTTTTAATTTTATGATGCTTTTCAATTAGATTAAACACTTTATTGGCTCTTTTTTCTGAAAGTAAATCATTTGATTTTTCAGTACCTATAGTATCAGTAAAACCAACAATTTTCATAAACCAAAGTTTATCTTTTAGCCACAATTGATTTATGTTTTTTAATCTATCGAAATCGGTTGGATTAATAGAAGAACTTTTATTTTCAAAATAAATAGTTACAACGGTATCTCTAAAATTGGATTTTGGTTTAGATTTAACTACTGAATCTTGTAATTCTTTTCTATAGTTCTCAATCCTTGAATTCCAAATTTCTCCCTTCGTTTGGCTCTGATTACAAGAAATTGTAACTACTATTAAAAGTAGAAATATAGAAATCAGCTGTGGCTTAATCATTACAATAATCTTAAAAAACACAAAAAAACCTATACTTTAGGGATATTTTCACTAGCTTCAAATTCCTTTAAAGTTTTCCCTTCTTTATTTTTCCATTCAGTCAATCCATTTGCATTTCTCCCCATTACCATTACTGCCGCAGTAGAAGGACTACTAAAAATGTAATCATCGGTAAATTCTAAAAAATCTCCTTTATCAGTTAGAATATTATCATTAATAAGTTTCTGTCTTAATACAATAAAACTAGATGTCATTGAATTTACAATGTTAGCAGCTGCTCTTGATGATTTGAATACAACAAACCCATCTGATGTTGGTTCACCTTGACCATCTGCACCTCGTGCAGATTTAATATAAAAAACATCTTGTTTCTTTTTTGGCCCCAAATCTCTTTTATCATCAAAAACTTTATGACCAAGTGTATTTACTAGCATTTTAATATATTCTATAAATTCCTCCATTTCTGCTCTATCTGATTCTGAAATTGAAGATTGAGTAGGGACAACAGAATTATCAACCTTATAACGATTAGCAGTTATTGCAATATCATGTAGCCTATTTTCAATATACTTAATATGTGCTTTGTTTAGATTTTCATCTTTACTAATAAATATTATAGCCTCATTCCAAAAATCTTTTTGTGTAAGTTGTTGATTAAGTCTTTTTAAAATTGATTCAGCTTCACCAATATAAACTTGATCATTACCATCATCATTCTTTCCAAATAATAAATAAACTCCAGTGCTAGTCAAATCATTTCGGTCAGAACATTCCTTAATTTTTAATTCGTGGTATTTTATATGCTTTTCCCGACCAATTAGATAGTTCACAACTCATTCGTCCATTAGGATCTCCATCTATGAGAAAAATTTTAATTGTCTTTCCGAACTTCATTTACTATTTAGTTTTTATAATTAATTTTAACTTCTATTACTATCTTAATTGCATTAATTTAATTAAAAATACTTAATTCATTTAAATAAATATCTCAAATTTAAACCACTAAATCCCCTTTAAAACAGTTTCCAATTTCATTAACATGTCATCTGTAAAATCTAAATGTGTTACAAAACGTATGGTTTGCTTACCAAATGCTGACATTTTAATACCTTGTTCCTTTAATTTATTTTCAAATACTTCTGATTTTAAGCTGTCTTTTAATGTAAATATTACAATATTAGTATCAACAGGTAAAATACTTTCAACGTAATTTGTAGCTTTTAAAATAGTTTCAATAGCTTTTGCTCTTTTATGGTCTTCTGTTAATCGTGTAACATTATTATCTATAGCATAAATTCCTGCAGCAGCTAAAAAACCCGCTTGGCGCATACCACCACCAAATACTTTTCTTATTTTACGGGCTTTTTTTATAAATGCTGTATCACCCAGTAATAGCGAACCTACTGGAGCTCCTAATCCTTTTGATAAACAAACAGAAATAGAGTCAAATGTATTTCCTATCTCTTGCGGAGTTTCTTTTGTTTCAATTAAGGCATTAAAAATTCGCGCTCCATCTAAATGAAAAGCCAAGCCATTTTCTTTACAAATGTGTTTAATTTCATTTATTTGGTTTACGGTATAATAACTCCCTCCTGCTCTATTCACAGTATTTTCCAAACATACTAATGATGTTTTTGTAAGCCAATCATAATTTCCATTAATATTATCGGCAATTTGCTGGGCTTTAATTCTACCTCTATCTCCTTGCAATAATTTAGCTTGTACACCTGAATTAAAGGAAATTCCTCCTCCTTCGTAATTATAAATATGTGCATTTACATCGCATAATAACTCATCTCCTGGTTGAGTGTGGCATTTAATGGCAATTTGATTTGTCATGGTGCCACTAGGGCAAAATAAACCTGCTTCTTTATTAAATAATGAAGCACATTTTTTTTCTAATTCAATAACTGTAGGGTCTTCGGCAAATACATCATCACCAACTTTTGCGCTCATCATAGCCTCTAACATTCCTTTACTTGGAACGGTAACTGTGTCACTTCTTAAATCTATTATCATGAAGTAAATATAAAATTAAATTTTTGTATTTTTAAGGCATGAACATCGAAGCTTATTTATCTGAAACCATTTCGGCAGTTGTAAATCAATTATTTGAATTAACCACAACGCCCGAATCAATTGTATTACAAAAAACAAAAAAAGAATTTGAAGGAGATTACACCTTAGTAACATTCCCTTACATAAAAGCAGCTAAAACTACACCCGAAAACACTGGGCAATTAATTGGAGAAATGCTTTTAAAACAAAATTCAAATATTACCAATTTTAACGTTGTAAAGGGGTTTTTAAACTTTTCTTTATCTAACACATTTTGGTTAAACGAATTTAAATCCATTTCTTCTCAAACAAATTATGGTATTAAACCTGCTAAAAGCTCAGGGAAACAAATCATGTTAGAGTATTCATCGCCTAACACTAATAAGCCTTTACACCTTGGACATATACGTAATAATTTATTAGGTGTTTCGGTTGCTAATATTATTCAAACCCAAGGACATGATGTTGTTAAGGTTAACTTAATAAACGACCGTGGTATTCATATTTGTAAAAGTATGATTGCTTGGAAATTATTTGGAAATAACGAAACTCCAGAAACCTCTAATATGAAAGGCGACCACTTAGTGGGTAAATATTATGTAGAATTTGATAAAGCCTATAAACAACAAA